>NZ_JBEZZB010000011.1:0-97509 GCF_040638955.1 Actinoplanes sp. NPDC024001 | reverse complement strand
GCCTGGCTCCATACCTACAATCACCATCGCGGACACACCGCGCTCAACGGCCTACCACCCGCCAGCCGCATCCCCAACCTCTCGGGTCAGTACAGCTAGGTGGATGGCGTTCTCTTCTCGCAGGCGGATCATGCCGATCAGGTTGCCCCCGGGCACATTTATGGCCACGGGATGGATGACGGCTCGTCCTCCCCGTTCATGGAGATGGACTGCGAGAGAGAACTCGGCGAACCGCCGTCCTTTCGCCCCGTCACCGCTGCGTTCGACAGCGGCGCACAGGCGCCGGATCTCGTCGTGCTCGCTCAACAGGACATCAACGACATCGGAGAAGGTCATTGTGGCCTCCGGTTCTCGGCGTCCCAGGAACGCGGGACCTGCCGATCGCAAACCCTCAACGTGATTGCGACGCCGGCGACAGCGTGGCCGGCGTATACACAGCGGAGATAGCACATGGCGAAGGTCCTGACTCCGGCCGCAGCCGGACAGTCGCACTGAAGAACAGTCCGTGTGACGTGCGCACCTGGCCGCCGCGGTGGCGAAGAATCGCCGAGGAACGCACGGCGCTCAACTACCTGGTCACCGGGGTCCAGGGTGACGTCTCAATCGTACGCCTGTTCCCGCCGCGCTCTTTACAGGCGGTCACGCCCCCACGGCCTGCCTCCGACGGTACGGACGCAGCGGCTCACCTCGCGATATCGGGGGCCGTGGACTCGTTCAGGGGGCCGAGCAGGCGTATGGTTGCGCTGTTCCGGAATCGACGACATCCCGTCTGAGGTGCGCCACACCGGCTCCCGTTCAGGACGTCATGTCCGCTCTGCTCCCCTCCACCGACCCGGCTGGTGCGCCGGCTGACCTTGGTGGCGCTGCGTCGGGATCTGCACAGCAGCGATCGGCACCGCGCGTATCGCCCAGCTGCGACGGTTCTCCCGACGCCGTTGAGCTGCGAAGAAGCTGAACGGCGAACACACCCTCGGTTGCTGGTCCTAACGTGCGGTGACGAGAGCAACGTCTGGAGGGAACCGCGATGCCGTACGAGCCTGGAGAGTTGTTCGCCGGCCGGTACCGGCTCGACGGCCGGATCGCCTCCGGTGGGATGGGCGACGTGTGGCAGGCCACCGACACCGTGCTGGGCCGCACGGTCGCGGTCAAGACACTGCGCGCCGACCGGGCCGTCGACCCGCGATTCCAGAGCCGGTTCGAGCACGAAGCCCGCGCCATGGCCACCCTGCATCACCCCGGCGTCGCCGACGTCTACGACTTCGGCCAGGAACCCGGCAAGGACGCGTACCTGGTCATGGCCCACGTGAACGGGCAGCCGCTGGACCGGCTCATCGCGGAGCGAGGCCGGCTCACCCTGGCCGACACCATGGCCGTCGTGGCCCAGACCGGCCGCGCACTACAGGCGGTCCACGACGCCGGCATCGTGCACCGCGACGTCAAGCCCGCGAACATGATCATCCGGCCGGACGGAACCGTGGTCCTGGTCGACTTCGGCATCGCCCGCTCCGCGCAGTCCGCCACGCTCACCGGCGCCGGAGAAGTGGTCGGCACCGTCAACTACATCGCGCCGGAGCAGGTGTCCACACGTGCCGTCGGGCCGGCCGCCGACGTGTACGCGCTCGGCGCCGTGGCCTACCACTGCCTGGCCGGACGCCCGCCTTTCCTCGGCGACAACCCGGTCGCGATCGCCATGCAGCATGTCAACGATGACGCCCCACCGCTGCCCGATGACATTGCGCCGCCGGCCCGCGCCCTGATAGCAACCGCGCTCGCCAAGGACCCGGCAGCCCGCTTCCCGTCGGCCGCAGCGATGGCTGCGGCCGCCGACCGCGTCTTGGACGCGGCGCCGGCAGGCGAGGAGACCGTCACGCTCGCGCTTCATCCCTTGCGTACGGGCCACGCCCCCGTGGCCACGGACAGGCCGCGTGACCGCAACAGCCGACGGCTGGTGGTGGCGGCACTGACGTCAACGCTGGTGCTGCTGGGGGCCGGCACCGCCCTGGCCGTCGCCGACCCGTTCGGCTGGTTTCCCGGCACAGCGCGCCCCGCCGCATCGGCACCGGCGACGACGCCGGGCGCCCCGTCCTCGCCGCGTTCCGCTCGCCCGGCTGACGGCACCGGCCAGAACACCGATGACAACACTCGAACGCCGACCAGCCCACCCCGCACCACCAGGCGCACCCCCAGCCCGAAACCGTCCACGACGGCATCGCCGACGACAGCACCCTCAACGACGACATCGACGGCCCCCACCACCACCTCACCGGCTGAGGAAAAGGCCAGCGACCCCCCGCCTGCCGGCGAAGCCTCCGCCGTCGCTTTGCCGCGCAGCCGGTCAGGAAGCCGCTCGGGGTACGCAGCGCAGCGCTGACGACACCTGTGGACGGGTCCGGGCCGAGGATTCTGCTACCTCGGCCCGGACCCTCAGAGCTCGGCGGCTCAGCTCAGGCTGAATCGCTGGTTGGCCTGTCCGTTGCAGTCGTAGAGCTGCACCTGCTGGCCGTTGGCGGTGCCCCACACGTCCAGGCAGCGCCCGGACTGCACCCCGGTGATGGTGCCGTTGGCGTTGACGTTCCACTGCTGGTTGGCCTGCCCGTTACAGGCGTAGATCTGCACGGCCGCGCCGTTGCCGGAGCCGGAGGCGTCCAGGCACCTCGTGCCGTACACGGTCAGCTGCCTGCTCGCGGTGAGCGTCCAGGTCTGGTTGGCCTGGCCGTGGCAGTCGTAGAGCTGCACCCGGGTGCCGTTGGTCTGCGACGAGTTCGGCACGTCGATGCACCGGCCGGACTGGGCGCCGACGATCCGGCCCGATCCCGCCGGCGGCGGGGTCGAGACCGACGGGGACGGCCCGGGCGACGACGGGTTCGGGCTGGCGCTGTTCAGGGCGTTGAGCACCGAGGTGTACGCGGGCTTCTTGTTGCCGCTGCCGTCGAACAGCAGCGGGTTCTCGCTGGCCCGCCAGGAGTCGCTGTCGCGCACGCCCCACACGATGATGCCGACGCAGCGCGGCACGTTGAGGCAGGCCTGGGTCAGCCCCGCGTACTGGGAGGTCGAGGCGTTGGTGACGTCGACCTCGGTCAGGATGACGTCCACACCCAGGGCCGCGAAGCTCGACAGGGTGGTCTGGAAGTTGCCGGGCAGTGAGCTGCCACCGGTGAAGTGGGTCTGCAGGCCCACGCAGTCGATCGGCACACCCCGGGCCTTGAAGTCCCGGATCATGTTGTAGACGCCCTGCGTCTTGCCGTAGGTCCAGTTCTCGATGTTGTAGTCGTTGTAGCAGAGCTTGGTGGACGGGTCGGCGGCCCGTGCGGTGCGGAACGCCACCTCGATCCAGTCGTTGCCGGTGCCCTGCAGGTTGGACTGGCGGCGGCTGCCGTCCTCGTTGAAGGCCTCGTTGACGACGTCCCAGGAGTCCAGCTTGCCGCGATAGTGCGCCATCACCCCGTTGATGTGCTCGATCATGGCCTGGCGCAGGGTGCTGCCGCGCAGGCTCTGCATCCAGCCCGGCTGCTGGGCGTGCCAGGCGAGCGTGTGGCCGCGGACCTTCATGCCGCGCTGGGTCGCCCAGTTGTAGATCTGGTCGCCGGCGCTGAAGTTGAACTGGCCCCGGTTGGGCTGGGTGGCGTCCGGCTTCATCTCGTTCTCGGCCGTCACCATGTTGAACTCGCGCGCGGCGATCGTGGTGTAGGCGGAGTTGCTCAGCCGGCCGGCGGCGATCGCGGTGCCGAAGTAGCGGCCCGACTGCGCGGCCGCGGCACCCAGCGTGCTCGCCGCGGCGTTGGCGTCCGGCATCACCGTCAGGGCGCCGAACGCCCCGACGGCGGCGACGGTGCCGGCAATCAGTGTCCGAACCCACAACGATCGGGATCTCATCTCCACGAGGGCTTCCCTTTCTCGGGCCGCCGGGCGTCACACGCACGGCGGCAGCACCCGGCATGCGGGTAGAAGATTCCGGTGAGTGCACGAGTCGCGCTCGAACGACGGACCTCAATGCGAATTCATGCTGGCACGGTAATGCGGTCGAAACAATAGCTTCCGGAGAATCTTCGTAAGTATCAGTCCACTCTAATGCTTGTCTCGCGGCGGCATCATGCGTTTCACCAGGGGCTTCAGACTGCCGGAGCGCCCTTCTCGCGCATCCAGCCGGACTTGTGCGCACCCCGCGCGAATTTGCACTCCGAAACTTTCAGACCGCCGACTCTCGCCCGTGCCTCCGCATAACGCCTTCTGGAGGCCAATGTGTTTTTCCGCGAATGCACGCCGGCCCGGCGCGCTCGCATTCGTCGAGCACGCCGGGCCGGCACCCCACCGATGTTGGTTCGTGGATCCGTTCGCCGCCTACCGCTGCAGCGTGAGCAGGCCCGGCCGCCACGGCAGCTGGTCGTAGGCGCCGCCGGCGCTGGGGTTCTTGCCCTGGTAGAGCAACTGCAGGTTGCAGGGGTCGACGGTCATGGTCTGGTCCGGGTTGCTGCGCACCAGGTCACCGTGGCTGATGTCGTTGGTCCAGGTGGCGCCGCTGTTGGCCCGGCCGGCGAAGGGGTTGCTCTCGGTGGCCGCCTGCGGCGTCCACGAGCCGCTCAGGCTGCTGGCGGTGAACGAGCGGAAGTAGCGGTGGCCCTGCGCGCCGATCGCCTCGACGATCATCAGGTACTGGTTCTGGCCCTGCAGCTTGTAGACCTGCACCGCCTCGAACAGGTTGTTCCTCGTGTCGCTCATGATCGTCGTGTAGGACGAGCCGAAGCTGCCCGGGAAGTTGCCGATCGGCATGCTGGCCCGGTAGATCTTGCCGTTGTCACCGGCGAAGAACAGGTACATGTTCTGCCCGTCGCCGATCAGGGTCTGGTCGATCGGTCCGGTGCCGGAGTCGGCGATGCTGCCGGTGAACAGCGGCTGCGGGGCGGACCACCCGTTGGGGTTGGTCGGGTCGCTGGACGTGCGGTAGATGAACGGCCACGCACCCCACTGGTAGGCGAGCACCCAGATGTTCTTCGGGGCGAAGTAGAACAGGGTGGGTGCCACGGCGCCCTGGTTCATCGCGTTCTGGCTCGCCGAGGCCATGTCGGACCAGTTGGTGAACGGGGTGAAGTTCATCGAGCCGTAGGTGGATCCGGAGACGTTCGACGCGTAGACCAGGTGCTTGCCGTTGTGCACGACGGTGGTGAAGTCCTTCAGCGACACCCACGGCGAGCGGGGGTTGGCCAGCACGCCGGTGGAGGTCCAGCGGTAGCTCGACGGGAGCGTGCACGAGCCGCCCGGCGTCGAAGGCGAGACCGAGGGTGAGACCGACGGTGAGGTGGACGGAGACGTCGGAGTGGTCGTTCCGGTGCAGGCCACACCGTTGAGGGCGAAGCCGGCCGGGACGGGGTTGCTGCCGGTCCAGGACCCGTTGAACCCGAACGACACGGTGCCGTTGGTGGCGACCGACCCGTTGTAGCTCACGTTCTTCGCGGTCACCGCCGAGCCGTTCTGCGTCACGGTCGCGTTCCACGCCTGCGTCACCGTTTGCCCGGCGCCGTAGGACCAGGTCAGGGTCCAGCCGGTCAACGGGTCACCCAGGTTGGTGATCGACACGTTGGCGCCGAATCCGCCCTGCCACTGGGACGACACCGTGTAACCCACCGAACAACCGGCGGCCGCGGCGTCAGCGGGCAGCGCCACCACGGCGGCCGTCGACGCCAGCAGGGCGGCACCGGCGGATACCAGTCCGGCCCGGGCCGATGTGGATCTGTTCATGATCCTCTCCTGGGGAGACGGGGTTTCACTGGAACACCGCGTCGTCGAGGTGGTAGCCGTCGGTGCCGGCCGTCGTCTCGACGTACCAGGTGGCGCCGGACAGCGCGCCGGTCCAGGACACGGTGGCCGTGCCGGACAGCAGGGTCCAGCCGGTGGAGGTGACGGCGGTCGCGGGCGTCAGCGAGACGTAGCTGGTGGTGCCGTTCGCGGTGAGCGCCAGGGTGGCCTTGGCCGTGGTGCTGCCGGCGCGGGTGCGCACCCAGACGCTGGTGGTGTAGGTGCGGCCGTTCACCAGCGCCGAGCCGACGTCCTGGCCGGCGCCGTTCCACGCCGCGGTGCGGCCGTCGAGCGCGAGCGAGCGCGTGCCGCCGTGCGCCACCGTGGTGTCCGACGACAGGGTGCCGCTGCCGAACACCCGCCATCCCGTGGTGCCGTTCTCGGCGGTGCCGTTGGTGAGCAGGTTCGCGCCGGCCGCACCGGCGAACTGCCACCAGTTGACGTTGAACAGCGAACCGGTGCCACCGGTGAACCGCAGGTACAGGTCCTGGGTGCCGGTGGCGTTGCTGACCGGGCAGGTGACGGTCGTCCAGGTCTGCCAGCCGCCGGTGCCGGGCACCGTACAGGTCCCGGCTAGCGTGCCGGTGGGGCTGCCCAGCCGCAGTTCGATGCGGCCGCCGGCGGTCGCGGAGGCGACCCGCGCGGAGAAGGAGGTGGCGCCGGCGCCGAAGGCGACGCCCTTGACCTTGATGTAGTCGCCGTTGTCGAGGAAGCCGACGTTCAAGCCGCCCTCGCTCGCCGGTTCGGTCTCGACGCCGGAGCTCCAGGCGATCGTCTCGGCTTCCTGCCGGACGTACGGGTTGAGCGTCCCCACCTGCGGCGCCCCGCCCGTGGTCATCGTGATGGTCGGGATGGTGCCGTCGGCGCGGTAGCTGAACCTCTCCACCGCCACCGAGCGGGTGAATCCGCCGCCGCCGGGCAACGCCCCGTTGTGGTAGAAGAAGTACGAATTGCCGTTGAAGTCGATGACTCCGGCATGGTTGGTGAAGCTGCTGCCCTGCGTCGGCATGACGGTGCCGCGATAGGTCCAGGGGCCGGTCGGGCCGGGCGCCGTCGAGTAGCCGATGAACTCCGAGCAGCACTGGGCGGCGAAGACGTTGTAGTAGAGGCCGTTGCGTTTGTAGACCCAGGGCCCTTCTTCGTACAGCGTGGGGCGGGCCGTGTTGCCGGTGCGGGTGCCGAATCCGGTGGTGGTCAGCGGGATCTGGTTCACGCCGCCGGAGTAGCTGGTCATGTCGGCGTTCAGGCGCACGTACCAGAGGTTGGGGTTGCCCCAGTAGAGGTAGGCCTGACCGTCGTCGTCGATGAACGCGTGCGGGTCGATCTCACCGTTCTCGACCAGCGGCCGCCCGAGAGCGTCGGTGAACGGCCCGGTCGGGCTGGTGGCCACGCCGACACCGATCGCCATCCGCCCGGTCGCCCGGTTCTTGACCGGGACGTACCAGTAGAACCTGCCGTTGCGCTGGATCACGTGGCCGGCCCAGGCGTCGGCGCTGGCCCAGCTGAAGGTGGCCAGGCTCATCGGCGAGCCGTGGTCGGTCCAGTTGACCATGTCGGCCGACGAGTACAGCCGCCATTCGCGCATGGTGAAGTAGGTGGAGTTGTCCTCGTCGTGACCGGTGTACAGGTAGACGCGGCCGTTGTGCACCAAAGGTGCCGGGTCGGCGGTGTAGACGGTCTGCACGATCGGGTTGTCCGCCTGCGCGGTCGCCGGGACAGCGACGCTCGCGCACACCAGGGCAAGGACCCACAGAAGCCTTTTGAGCATCAGACCCGGCTCCATCGCTGGTTGGCGGCGGCGGTGCAGGTCCAGAGCAGCACCAGCGTGCCGTTGGCGGTCAGGTTGCGGTCGACGTCCAGGCAGAGCCCGGACTGCACGCCGCGGATCGTGCCGTCGCTGTTGATCGTCCACTGCTGGTTGGCGCCGCCGTTGCAGTCCCAGAGCTGCACCTTCGCCCCGGCGGTCGCGCCGATCGGCGCGTCGAGGCACTTACCGAGCGCCTGGATGCTGCCGCCGGACGTGGTCCAGCGCTGGTTGGTGCCGCCGTTGCAGTCCCAGATGACCGGCTGGGTGCCGTTGGCGGTGCTCCCGTTCGGTACGTCGAGGCAGCGTCCCGAGGCGGCACTGACGATCGTGGTGCTCGTCGGCGGCGTGCTGGTCCCGCCGCTGACCTGGTAGACCGCGGTGCCGTGGGCGGGCACGCTGGCGCTGATGCCGCCGGTCGTGGTCGTCGTCGCGCCGGTCCAGGCGTCCTGCAGGGTGAAGGAGCTACCGGACTTGCCGATCGCCGCGGCGGTGGTCGAGATCGTGGTGGTGGAGCCGCCCGCGTTGAACAGGGCGACCGCCACGTCACCGTTGGCCAGCCGCTTGGCCAGTACCCGGCGCGTCCCGTCGTACGAGACCTGCGTCGCCTGCAGACCGAGAGTGTCCTGGTTGATCGCGATGAGCCGGGGGTTCTTCAGGATGGTCTGGGTTGCCGTGCTCATCGACCGCAGGTCGTTGCCGGCGATCAACGGCGCGGCCATGATCGCCCAGAGGGCGAAGTGACTGCGCTGCTCCGTGTCGGTCATGCCGGTGCGGCCGACCTCCATCATGTCCGGGTCGTTGAACCCGCCCGGCCGGGCATAACCGGCCAGCGGCACGGTGACGTCGACGATGTTCTTCACGCCCATCGGGTAGCCGTTGGTCTGTCCGGTGTCCCAGGCGTTGGTGATGTCCTCGGTGGTGCGCCACATGTTGGCGACGTCGCCCCAGTTGCGCTGCGGGCCGGTCTTCTCGTGGATGCTGTTGGGGTTGATGCTGTAGACGATCGGCCGGCCGGTCGCGGCGAGGGCGTCGCGCATCCTGGCGAACGTGGCGACCTGCTCGTTGATGGTGCCGGTCGGTGAGCACCAGTCGTATTTGAGGAAGTCGACGCCCCAGGCGGCGAACTGCCGGGCGTCCTGCGCCTCGTGGCCCTGGGCGCCGGTCGCGCCGGGGTAGCTGCCGAAGTACTGGGCGCAGGTCCGGTCCAGCGGCGCCTGGTAGATGCCGAACTTCAGCCCCCGGGCGTGCAGGTAGTCACCCAGGGCCTTCATGCCGCTGGGGAACCGGGTCGGGTCGCCCTGCAGGTTGCCGGCGGCGTCGCGGTTCGGGTTCATCCAGCAGTCGTCGACGACGACGTACTGGTAGCCCAGGTCCCGCATGCCGCTGGAGACCATCGCGTCGGCCATCTGCCGGATCAGCGTCTCGTTGATGTTGCAGCCGAAGGTGTTCCAGGAGTTCCAGCCCATCGGCGGGGTGCGGGCCACGCCGTTGTCCAGCGCCTGGGCGGCGGAGCCGGGCAGGACGGCCGCGGTGCCGGCGAGCAGCAGCAGGCTCGCGGCCAGCATGGTCTTCAGTCTTCTCATCATCGCCTCGTCCAGAGTTGGTTGGGTGCGTTGGTGCAGGTCCAGAGGATGACGGCGGTGCCGTTGGCGGTGGCGCGGCCGTTGACGTCCAGGCACAGACCGGATTGCGCGTTGCGGATCGTGCCGCCGGACGTGAACGACCACCGCTGGTTGGCGGCGCCGGTGCAGGCCCACAGCTGCGCCCGGGTGCCCGCCGTGGCCCCGGTGGGCGAGTCGAGGCACTTGCCGACCGATTGCAGGGTCTGGCCGTCGTAGGCCCAGCGCTGGTTCGCGGCGCCGCTGCAGTCCCAGATGATCGGCTGGGTGCCGTTGGTGGTGCTGCCGTTCGGGACGTCCAGGCAGCGCCCGGACGCGGTGCCGACCAGCGCCCCGCCGCCACCGGTGACCGGGTCGCCGATGGTTCCGGGGACGGACCGCAGTGCCGCGTACCAGGCGGCGGCCATCTTGTCGTAGCCGCCGGCGGTCGGGTGGACGCCGTCGATCAGGTCGGCGGTGGTGAGGGCGGCGTGCATGTCGACGAGGTGGACGCGCGGGCCCTTGCTCTGCACGATGCCGGGCAGAGCGGCATTGAAGGTACGGGCGGCCGCCCCCTGCCCCGGGTTGGCCAGCGGGATGATCGTGGCCACGAAGACGTCCGCCGAGGGCACGGTGGCGGTGATGCGATCGATCAGGGCGGAGAGCCGGCCCGGCGCGCCGGCCACGTTGTAGTTCTGCAGGATGTCGTTGGTGCCCAGGTGCAGCAGCACGGTGCGTGGGGTGGTGGCGCGCAGCCAGCCGGTGATGTTGGCGTCGATCTGGTCGATCCGCCAGCCGGGATGCCCCTGGTGGTCGTGATCGCCGAGGGCGGCCGGTCCGTTGAACTGCGAACCGACGAAGTCCACCCGGTATCCGGCGGCCGCCATCCGCTGCCACAAACCGATGCGGTAGCCACCGGGCACCTGGGTGCCTTCGGTGATGGAATCGCCCAGCGGCATGACGCGGGTGCCGCCGTTGGACTCCGCGGCGGCCGCACCGGGCAGGGCGAGGGCACCGGCGACGGCCAATGCGACGGTCATCAACAACCGCCTTCTTCCGGGCATGGCGATGCCTTCCTGCCGCTGGCTGTCTGTTATCGCTCACACCGCGCTGGACGGTGCGACACAGGGAGGGTCGACCGGCATTGGGAGCGCTAACAGCTGATGTGCGGAAGATTGCCAGCTTGTTTCGAGACATTCAAGAGGGCTTTTGTGGTTATCGAACGCTGACTTCCGTCACCCGCGCCGGATAACAAAAAATGGGATGCCGAAAACTTGTTACGCCGACCCCCTACAGGAAGTCGCCCGCGCATTCGTTGAAATTTTCGAAGCGGCTTCGTAACATTCGAAGCACCCCAGCATTGACGCAGATGGATGTGCGCGTCTGATAAGCGGAGGCTTTCATGGCAGAGCGAAGAACAAGAAGACGCGGTGTGCTGGGCACAGCTATCGCCGCCGCGGCGCTGTTGATCGTCACGGGAACGGCGGTGCTGACCAACGGGACCGCCCTGGCCGCCACCGCCGGATGCGGCAAGGCCCCGACGTTGCGCGACGGCACCCACACGATCCAGAGCGGCGGCCGGGCCCGGACCTACATCCTGCGGCTGCCCGGCAACTACACCAGCAGCCAGCCCTACCGGCTCGTCGTCGGCCTGCACTGGCTCAACGGCAGCGCCAACGACGTGGCCGGCAACGGGTTCTACGGCCTGCAGCAGCGGTCCGGCAACAGCGCGATCTTCGTGGCCCCGCAGGGACTCGACGCCGGCTGGGCCAATACCGGCGGCCGCGACGTCACCCTGGTCGACGACATCCTGCGCGTGATCGAGAACGACCTGTGCGTCGACACGTCCCAGCGGTTCGCCCTGGGCTTCAGCTACGGCGGCGCCATGAGTTACGCCCTGGCCTGCGCACGGCCGACGGTCTTCCGGGCGGTCGCCCCGATCGCCGGCGCCAACCTCAGCGGCTGCTCCTCGGCCTCCCAGCCGGTCGCCTATTTCGGCATCCACGGCACCCGGGACAGCGTGCTCAACATCTCGCAGGGCCGGTCGATCCGGGACACCTTCGTGCGGCTCAACGGCTGCACGGCGCAGAACCCGCCGGAACCGGCGCAGGGCAGCGGAACCCACATCACCACCACCTATTCGGGCTGCCGCGCCGGATATCCGGTGCAATGGGCCGCGTTCGACGGGGACCACGTGCCGCTGCCGGTGGACCGCAACGCGTCGTCGTCGTGGGTGTCCGGGGAGGTGTGGCAGTTCTTCAGCCAGTTCGGCGGCACGAGCACGCCGTCGAGCCCGTCCTCGCCGTCGTCCTCGCCGTCATCCTCGTCTTCGCCCGGTGGGGCGGCGTGCCGCGCCAGCAGCACCGTCAACGCCTGGAACAACGGGCTGACCGCCAACATCACGGTCACCAACACGGGCACCGCCAGCATCAACGGCTGGGCCGTCGCCTTCGCCCTGCCGTCGGGGCAGAGCATCACCGGCGGGTGGAACGCCACCTACACGCCCGCCTCCGGGCGGGTCACCGCGAGCAACGTCAGCTACAACGCGAGTCTGGCGCCCGGGGCCTCGGTCAGCTTCGGATTCCAGGCCACGCACACCGGCGACAGCGGGGCGCCGAGTGGGTACACGCTCAACGGCTCCGCCTGCACCAGCGCATGACGAGAGGCTGAAACGGGACGCAGCCAGGGCCCGGCGCGATCATCGGCGCGCCGGGCCCGCATGCTGAGCGTGGTGGCCGACGGCCTGACAGTCACGACTCCCCCGGCGCAGTCCGCGTTTCCGCAACGACCCCTCGATGCCGCCCGGTCGATAGCCTGGAACCGTGGAGAATCCCATCACCGGACCCTGGCCCCGGCTGCGTGTCGCCGACTGGGCCGACACCCGCGACACGCTGCACATGTGGACGCAGATCGTCGGCAAGGTCCGCATGGCGTACGCGCCGGCGGTCAACCACTGGTGGCACGTCACGCTCTATCCCAGCGCGCGCGGTCTCACCACCTCGGCCGTGCCGCACGGCGGTGGCGTGTTCGACCTCGAGTTCGACTTCCTCGACCACCGCCTCCACGTGCGCACCAGCGACGGCGGCTCGCGTGCGGTGACCCTCGAACCCAAGACGGTCGCCACCTTCTACGGCGAAACCCTCGAAGCGCTGGCCGCGCTCGGCGTCGAACCCCGGATCCACGCCGTCCCCAACGAGGTCGAGCGCGCGATTCCCTTCGCCGACGATCACGAGCACACCGCGTACGACGGGCAGGCCGCGCAACTGTTCTGGCGGCAGCTGCTGCAGGCCGAGCGCGTCCTCGGGCGTTTCCGCTCCGCGTTCGTCGGCAAGGCCAGCCCCGTGCACTTCTTCTGGGGCGCGATGGACCTCGCCTACACCCGGTTCTCCGGGCGCGTCGCCCCGCCGCACCCGGGCGGGGCACCCAACTGCCCGCCGTGGGTCATGCGCGAAGGCTATTCGCACGAGCTGGCCAGCTTCGGTTTCTGGCCCGGCGGCGGCGAGGAGGGCGCCTTCTACGCGTACGCCTATCCGGAGCCCCCGGGCTACGCCGAGCGCACGGCCGCCTACTACGACAAGGCGCTGCAGGAGTGCGTGCTGCCCTACGAGACGGTCGCCGACGCGCCGGATCCCGACGCGGTGCTCACCGAGTTCCTCCGCTCCACCTACGAGGCGGCCGCCGACCTGGCGCGCTGGGACCGCCCGGCACTGGAGGCGTGACGCTGCGACCGGCGTCACTCGGGCGCGGGTTTCACTTCCTGGTACGCGAGGACGCTGGCCCGGGCGAGCACGTCCACCTGGGCGGGGTTGTAGATCGAGACCACCGCTTCGGTGATCGTCTGCATGGTGGCGTGCTCGCTCGTGGACAGGTGCGCACTCTGTTCCAGCAGCCACGGATAGTCGGTGAGGTTCTGGGCGATGACCGGTGCGAGCCTCTCGGCGAGGTCCTGCCGGGTGGCCTCGTCCGCGTCCGGCGACAGGGCGTCCAACTCCGCGTTGACCGGGTCGGTGTCGGTCTCCACCATGCGCTTCAGGTCTTTCATGGCGTCGTCGTCGTACAGCCGGGTGTAGACGTGGATGAGCGAGGTGTCGGCCTCGGAGAGGCGGGGCGCGACCGACTCGAAGCCGGCCGGGGCGTCGGCCGGGGCGCCGTCGCGCAGGATGACGGCGATGTCGGCGCGGGCCTTGTTCAGGCGCTCGACCTCCGCCGCGAGCTCGGCGTCGACCTCGCGCAGCACCTCCGGAGGGACCTGCCCCTCCGACATCGCCGCGCCGACGCGCGACAGCGGGACGCCGAGGTCCACCAGCCGCCGGATCCGCAGCAGGCAGACGAGATGCGACACGCCGTACTGCTTGTATCCGTTGTAGCGGCGCTGCGGCTCCTCGAGCAGGCCGAGTCGGTGGTAGTGCCGGATGGTGTTCACCGTGGTGCCGGCGAACTCGGCGAGTTCCCGGGTGCTCCAGGCCACGTCGGCCCCTTCCCGATTTCACCGGCTCGGCGCTTCTCACGGTGTCGATCAATCGTCACCGGCAAGCTAACACAGCTGCCCGTGAGTCATCCGACGGTCAGGAGGGGACCAACGCGTCATATCGGAGGCGTGCGCCAGGGTTCGATCCCGACTTCGTTGAGTTGCTCTTGGTTCTGGCGCTGTTTCGTGAACTCCTCCGCCGAGACCGGGTTGTTGTAGAACGGATAGTTCTCGACCGCCGCATTGTCGTTGATCTTCTTGATCTCACTGAGCTGGAAGATCTTCCCGGTCTTCAGGAAGGTGCGCAGGTCCTCGGTCCCGTAATAGGTCTGGGCCAGGTCGCGCAGGTCCTGAATGCGGTCGGCGGTGAGGTACTTTCCGTCGCTGAGCGCATCGGTGGTGAACAGCGTCCGGACCTCCTTGAGATAGGTGTCCAGTTCGGTGGCGAAATCGAATCCCGGTGCGTCCGCGGCCTCCCCGACCGTGGTGCCGAAGATGAGTCCCACCTCGTTGGAGAAGAGATCCTCGGGTGCGAATGCGCTGGTTCGCCCGGCGGGCCTGGTGTCCTGAGCCTGGTTGAACTCCTCGTGGAAGTAGGCCCGGCGCACCAGCCAGTCCGGATAGTCCTGAGCCAGTGCCGCGACCCGGAAGAAGTGCTCGACGTCCAGCGGCAGGCCCGCGTCGATGTACTTCTGCTGGGTCTTCTCCTTGCCCTTGCGCAGGAAGTGCCCGTAGTAGCTGAATTTCTTGCCGCCGACCTGGCTGACGATCTGGTCCGCGGTGTTCAGCTCCCGAAAGTCGTTGTCGAAGATCCGGATCATCTCGTGGCCGGTCGTCTCGTACCTGACCCCGGCCTTGCTGGCCACGACCCGGCGATGCTTCATCGCCTCCGGCTGCCACGTCCGGACCGCCTGGACGAAGTGCTGGATGCTGGTGGTGCTGCCACCCTTCGCGTACCGGCCGCTCTCATCGACGAGGTTGACCGGGTTGGACTGCACGTAGCAGTAGACGTTCAGGCCGTCCTCGATACCGGCCGGGTCGGGACTGATCCAGCGTCCCAGCCACGGCGCCAGGTACCGGGCCCCGGCGTAGTCGAGCCCGGTCTCCCGGTCGCGTTCCTTCCCGGTGTACCGGTACCGCTTCGCGGCGGCCTTGACCTCCGCGCTGACGTTCTGGAACGTCGTGCTGCCGTACGGCGAGTACTCCTCGTACGAGATGATCCGCGCCGTCTCGTCCAGTTCCAGGCCGACCGAGCCGAGATGGTTGCCGAGTTGATAACGGATCACCTGCTGCGGAGTGCCGTCGTCGACGTCGTTGCGGATCTCCACCAGGGCGATCCGCTGTTTGCCGTCCATCACGTGCACCGTGCGACGGACCAGCCCGGACGCGTTGCGGTACAACTCGACCCCGCCCAGATAGATCCGCTCATCCGTTGCATTGATCTTGCGAATCCGCTGGCCGGCCGCGTCGTAGACGTGCCGGGTCCGCTCGGTGCCGGCACGGGTCGCGCTGAGCCGGTCACGCGAGTCCCACGTCATCTCCGGCACGTGCGCCATCCCGAGCAGGTTGCCGTGGGCGTCGTACCCGAACTGCTCGCTGAGCCCACCGGCCGCCGACCCCATCAGCCGGTTGCCTGAGTCGTCCGCGTACGTGAACGTCCGGGACCAGTTGATCGCACCGGGACACGACTGACGGTGCCGGATGGCCAGCAGATTGCCGGCGGCGTCGTACTCGTAGGTCTCGCAGTACCGCCCCATCGCCTCGCCGTCCGCCGGATGCGGCGAGTCCCAGGTGTACGGCACGCCCACCCCGGCCTGCCCGACGTGCTCTCGCCCGAGCGCCTGCACCAGCCGGTAGAGCGGGTCGTAGGTGTAGTCGGTGGAGGCGTCCACGACCTGGTTGCGGAAGAACACCCGCTTCTGCGCCTCGTCCCGGATTCGCGTCACGTTGCCCACCGGGTCATACGCGTAGTGCACATCCTGCAGCCCGGAGCCGGTCGACAGCCGGAGCAGCCGGAACGTCTCCGGGTCGTACTCATAGGTGGTCGTGACGCCGTTGCGGTAGAGGATCGGCGTCCGCTGGCCCTTCGCGTCGTACTCGATCTCGTCGACCCCGGCAGCCGACGGTGGATCCACCTCCGGGTCCCCCGGCGCGATCCAGACATCCAGCTTCGCCAGGCGCCCGGCCGCGTCGTAGGACGGCCGCGTGACATCGCTGCCCGGGGAGACCGTCTGCACGGGCCGGTTCAGCGCGTCGTACCGGGTCACCGTCTCGTACAGTGCGCCGTCCAGCTCGCGAACCTGACCCGTGACGTTGCCCTTGAAGTCGTACCGATACGTGAGCACGCCGGCGTCGTCGTGCTCGCGGAACATCCGGCCGCGCAGGTCATCGCCGGTCTGCCCCTCGCCGTACTCCACGCGGTGGTAGGACCCGCCGTCCACGAACCGTTCCACCGGCCGCCGCAACTCGTCGTAGGCGGTGCGGAAGGCGTGCCCTCGGCTGTCCCAGACCCGCATGGGGTTGCCGCCGACGTCCGGCAACGTCCACCGCTCACCGGAATCCACGCTCGACTCGTGGACCCGGTGGCCGGCCAGATCGTAGTCGTACTCGACAACCGTCCGACCCAGCGCGTCGATGACCGCACGGGGGTTGCCCTCGACGTCCAGCACCACGGGTGACTCGAAGCGTTCCGCGCCGTTGTCCACCCGGGTCAGCACCGTGCGACCGAACGCGTCGAAGACCACCGTCGTCGGTGTGCCGGCGTGGGTGGCCGCCTTGATCGCCTCGTCCGAGCCGGCCCGCCGCTCGAGCCAGGTCTGCCACTGCGGGCCCTGCTCGGCGAAGTAGCGGTCGACGATCCCGGCCAGGTGCGGATCCGTCCGCGGGTCGCTCGTCACCGTGTCGTTGAGGTCGTAGGTGACCTGCTGCCACGCTTCGAAGACCGTCTTTTCGTACGTGTGGTCCGGGTGCAGCACGGCGACCACCCGATCGACCGGGTCGTAGAACAGTGTTCTCGCCACGCCGATCCGGGCGTCCAGATCGCACCGGTGCGTGGCGGAGAAGAACGGCTCGTACTGCCGGACCGGCCTTCCCTTGTTGTTGAACTCGGTCCACCCGCTGCCGGCCCAGGGCAGGGCAGCGTTGCCGGAGGGCAGCTTCTTCTGGATCTCCCGGCCGAACCCGTCCGAGTACGAGAACGAGTGCTGCACGCCGCCGTCCGCACCGTGCTGCTCCCTGGCCATGACGTGGACTCCGGCCGGCGCGCCGCTGCGCTGATACGCGAACAGGTCGTAGACCATCCTGGTGGTGGCCTCGCCGAGCAGATCGGACGGGCTGGTGAAGTCCTGCGCCACCTCGGACGGGGTCAGGTTGGCGGTGAACCCGGCGAGCTGATCACCCTCGGCCGGGTGCGGCGGCGCCTTGCCCAGCAGCGCGGTGGCCACCACCAAACCCAGCGCGTCGAAGGCCACCGCCGACCGGTTGCCGTTGGCGTCGGTCAACAACCAAGGGCTCAACGTACGGTAGTCCAGCTCGGCGCTGACCCGGTTCCCCAGCGGGTCGACGGTCTCGGCCACCTGCATGTCGTGGGTGTCGTAGGTGACCGCCGTCTCGGCGCCGAACGCGGTCCGGTAGCGGCTCGGCAGGAAGAAGTGCCGCAGGGCCGTACCGATGTCCCCGTAGAGGATCTGCCCCGACGGCGCCCACCAGGCGCCGTCCATCTCGGTGTAGCCACCCTCCGCCAGCACGCCGGCGGTGTCCGTCAGCAGCTCGCCGTAGGTCTGCTCCAGCAGTTCCGGGGTGAACGCCAGCCGGTACGTCTCGAACGGCAGCAGCCGGCTCTCGATCCGGCCCCAGTCGCACGGACCGCTCAGGTCATCCTTGCCGAAGCGCGTCCGCTCCTGCTTGATCAGGCGCGTCGGCGCGGTCTCCACCTCCGCGGCCGACAGCAGCGCCGGTGCCGCGGGAGCCACCAGATCGGTCACCTCGTAGGTCCGCACGTCGAACGGCACCGGCATCCGGTGGTCGTCCGGCGCCGACACCATCGTGCTGTGGTCGGTCTCGGTCAGGGTCGCCAGCACGGGGCTGCCGTATCCGATCGACGCGGCCCGCGTCACCTGACCGAAGTTGTTCACCGCGAGGGTCAGCTCGTGCGTCACCCGCGCCGCGTTCGGATCCCGCTCATGATGCCGGCTGACCGACGCCACCGGGTGGGTCAGGAACACCCCGTCCTGCACGCGGCGGACCGCGAAGGTGTGCTCCGTGACGACATACGGGTGCTCCGCCCGGTCCGACCCGTCGAGCGCGTACACCTCCTGCCGCAGCATCGAGCCGTGCAGCGCCCGCAGTTCCTCCGGGCTCAGCCGGGCCTCGTCCGGCGAGGTGGACAGGCCCAGGTGGAACCAGGTACGCGTCAGGGCCGGCGGAACGTAGGCGGAATCCTGGTCGAGGTCGTACCGCTCGGAGTCGTACTGATCGACCTGGCCGAACCCGCGGAACTCCCGCTCCACCCCGTCGAAATGACCGTCGTGATACTCGTAGTGACTGGTGAAACGGTTCCCGCTGATCCGGTCGACGGTCTCCACCCGCTCCACCACGTGCACCGGGAACGGCAGCCGGGTCTGCCACGGCCGGCCCGCCGCCGCGTCAGCCAGCGAGAACCGGGTCGACGGCGCATAGGACAGCCGCGTCTCCGCACCCAGGCCATTGGCCGACTCGACCAGCAGGTGCGGCTTACCGGCGGCCATCAGTTCGAGGAACCGGGTTCCGTCGCCCGGCAGCGGCGACGACCACACCAGGCACGCGGTGCCGGTGCCCAGCAGGTCCACCACCGAGACGGACGCCTGCGGGAACCCGGGGACCGTCACCGGGTCGCTCCACCGATTGCCACACTGGTTGAAATAGAGGTGGGTGCCGTCACGCCCGGCGTACACGATGTCGGCCGGGCCGCTGCCGTCCAGATCGGCGAGCTGGATCCGCTGCTGCGCGAACTGCTCGGGGTGGTCGAAGAGCGGCGGGTTCGCCATCACCACCCGCGCTCCGAACCGGCCGTGGCCCAGGCTGGGCCAGTAGCTGATCTCACCATTCGCGATCTGCACGAGATCGGCCAGGCCATCGCCGGACATGTCGGCCAGGTAGACCGACTCGGTGCTGTCGGCGAAGACCAGGCGCGGCGCGCCGACGGCGCGCTGCTGCGGGCCGAAACCCTCCTCGCCGAGCGACGGATGCCAGGTGAACCCGTCGTCGGCGGCGGTCAGCACATCGGCGCGCCCGTCGCCGGTCAGGTCGGCGAACCGCAGGTTCCGGTCGTCCCAGCGAAGATTGGGCAGCGAGCCGAACCCGCGGTGCGGCGCCCAGCCGCCGTCAGTGGTCCGCTCGGTGAAACCGGACGCCGCACCGCCCAGTTCCACCACGTCCAGCGTGCCGTCACCGGCCAGGTCGAGCAGCCGCCACCGCTCGCTCAGCCCGGCCGGACGCTGTGCCACCAGCTCCAGGGCACCGAACTGGCCCGACCCGTGGTTGCGCTTGTACCACCAGGCGCCGCCCTGCTCGGTGAGGACGCCGTTGACCCCCTCGCCGTCCAGGTCGGCCCACTGGTAGCCGGCGCCCAGACCGGCCGGCAGGTTCGCGGTGTCGACGGCCCGCACCTGCCGGCTGATCACCGGCACGCTGTAGCGGAAGGTGACAGCGGGCAGCGACTGCCGCAGGTAGCGGTCACCCTCGGCACGCTCGAACCCCTGCTGCGTCACCGACATCAGGAACGACCCGAACCGCGTGCTCCCGGCGTGCGTCAGCTCCTGCTCGGCCGTGACACCGGTGGGGCCGAGGTCCTGATAGCCGAACTCCAGCGCCCGCACCAGGCACGGCGCGTCGCCCAGCTCCGGGATGCGGTGGAACATCAGCACCCGATGGCACCGGCGCGACGTGCGTACCTCGAATCCGGCCCGGAACGTCGAGAACGGATCCGGTCGATCGGCCCACGCTGCCACGGCCACCGGCGAGGCGCGTACGAAATGGTGCTCAGCCGGATCTGCCGGCAGCTCCGTGTAGTGCCCTTCGCCGTAGTCGAAGACCATCTCGAACAGCCAGGTCCCGGCCTGGTCGGCCGGCGGTTCCGGATGCAGCCGGGACACCACGTTGCCGTAGCGGATCGCCTTGAGATACCGCTGCGTGCCGTCGGCCTGGTACTCGTACTCGACGGCGTTGCCCTTGTCGTCGTAGCTCTCGCAGATCAGCCAGCTGAAGATGCGGTACCCGTCGGCCACCCGGGAGTTGCCGTCCCGGCCGTACACCGTGGTGACGTTGTCCCGGCTGATCGTCCGCCAGAACACGTCGTCAGCGCGCGTCCACCGCTCGATCCGGGCGAACAGCCCTTCCACCCGCGGCCGGTAACGCACGATGCGGTAGCCGTCGCGCTCGTCCACGTCCGGGACCGGTCTGCCCTGGCCGTCCAGCTCCACCTCGCCGGCGGGGGTCAGCCGGACCGCCGGAACCAGATCCTGCGCACCGGAGAGGACGAAGACGTCGGACTCGTCGTAGAGCGGAACACCCTGATCGATCTTGCGGGTGACCGCCGGCGTCCCGAGGCTCCAGCCCAGGCCGAACGGCCCGTTGCCGAACCCGGAGTCGTAGCCGAGCGTCACTTCCGGCTGGAATCCCGACCGCCCCGGGCTCACCGGCAACGGCACACCGAAACTGCCTGTCCCGGTCACCGCGTTGGCGGTGAACTTCTCGCCGATCCCGCGGATCGCCCCACCGCCCTTGGGCAGCGAGACGACCGGCGGATCGAATTGCCGCGCAGGCGTGTCGTCCATCGTGGCCTCCCGGGCGCCCGAGCGGACTCTACGTCCGGCCGGACCTCGGCCACAGGCAGCCGCCAGCCGTTTCCGAGTCGGATCAGCGACTGCTCCCCGCAGGAGCGTGCGATCATCGCTGCGACCGGCGCGGGTATCGACGCTGGGCGAGCAGTCCCTAGAGGAGCTGCAGAAAGATCATGAGCGTTCCCGGGGATTGATCAACTACTTGATGCGTGACCGGCACGGGACGCCGTTCGAGCACAACTCCCTGACGTTCTTCGTCAGCGCGCCGATCTTCGTGTTCCGCGAGTTCCAGCGACACCGTGTCGGTTTCTCCTACAACGAGGAGAGTGGCCGTTACCGGGAGCTGCAGCCGGTCTTCTACGTTCCCGGCCCGGATGTCAGTTCCGGCATCACGGGACGCTCGATCGCCGACGCCGGGGCACCGCTTCGGGCACCGCGCTGCGGCGCCCGAAGCTCACCTTGCCCTACCTGCGCAGCATCAGCGCAACGGCCGAGACCAGGCCCGCGATGCCCGCGGCAGTGATCAACCACAGCCCGGCGCCGACCGAGACGCTGACCGCCGCGGACAGCGACGCCGCGATACCGAACGGGTCGTCGCCCTCGGGGACCAGCGACTTCTTCATCTCGTCGATCTTCGCGTACAGGTCGACGATCTTCCAGACGGCGAGCGCGCTCAGGCCGAGGCCTGTCACCGCGGCGATGATCGGTGCGGCGACCGGGAGGCCCTGTCCGCGCAGAACCAGGCCCGCGTACACGGCGAGCACCGCGCCGAGCCCGACCGTGATCCAGCCGTCGGTGCCGTCGACACCGGCGACGGTCTGCTGGCCGATGATCGGCGCGGACATCTTCGCCCACGGCAGGAACGAGCCGATGATCGCCGCGATGCCGGCGCCCAGCGCCACCCAGCCGAAGACCGGCCTACTGGCGGGAGCCGCCGGCAAGGGCGGATAGCCGGCGGCGGCGGGCTGGCCGTCGTAAGCGGCGGGTTGGGCGGCGGACGGGCCCGGCCCAGGTGTGAACGGCTGCTCGGTCACGGATCAGTGTCTCCACGGACAGGGAAACGGACTGGTCGCGGCCGGTTCCCCGTCCGAACACCCGACCACACCATCACTCAATCTGATCTTGGCTCCGGACGCCTTCGGCGCATCGGCCCGGAAACCGCACCGAGTAACCGCCGGCCGGCAACACCCGGTCACCGGCGCACGCCGACCCGGCAGACCAAGATCAACCAATCGGCTCGGGTTCAGCGCTGCAGGCGGAGCGCCAGGGCGTCCAGCACGGGCGACTCAGGAAGGTGACGCGCGGTCCCGGTCTTGATCCAGCCCCAGCGCTCGTACATCTGACGTGCCGGCGCCGCGGGCATCGCGGTGAGAATCGCAAACTGCTCGGTCCGGTCCGCCAGAAGCCGATCGAGCAGCCGGTGCCCGATCCCCATGCCGCGCCATCGCCGGCGGACGATCAACTCGATGACGGCGAACTTCGAGGCGGCACGCAGGTCCGCCGGCGGCTCGGTGGCGTCACCCGACCACCACACCCCCTCGGCGAGAGGGAGGCCGAAGGAGAATCCGGCGACCTGCCGGTCGACCAACGCCGCATAGAAGGCGAACCCATTCCGTACGGCTTGCCGACGGGTACGGTCGACGAACGCCGCCTCCGACCACAGCTCACCACTGTCGTAGGGCGGCTCGGCATAGACCTCAGCGTAGATGCGAGCGAGTTCCTCGAGCCGCGACGCAACCATCGCGCCCGGCCATTGCTCGATCGTGAATGACACCGCACTCCTCACCGGCTCTGCAGCTGTCACGACGTTCGCATCAGGTCGGTCAACTCGCGCGCTGCAACGCTGCCACGCTCCTGGTGCGGAATCACTTCCAGCACATGGTCCACGATGGCCAGGACGAATTCCTTTCGCTTGGCCGGGTCGAGGCTCGCGACCGCGTCGCTGGCGTGGCGCAGCCCTTCACGCACGTCGCGCCGTGCTGCACCGATCGCCTCTGGCCATTGCGTGCCGTCACTCAGGCCTCGCGTCGACTGCCCAGAGGAGGCCTGTACCGCGGCGGGGGCACCGCTCCGCGATCAGTGTCCTGAAGCGATGAACGTCGGTGTAGCCGAAGCGCTCCGCCATCCTTCGGTAGGTGACGTAGTCCACGCCGCGTGCTTCCAAGTCCGCCTCCCAAGGCGGAACGGCGGTGACCAGGTCGTCCGGCACACGAGGTACGCGTTCGAGCTGGATTGCTTTGGCGCGTTCGGAGTCGAGTTCCGTGCGTCCGAGGATTCGCACGGCAGACTCTTCTGCCTCGGCCAGCGATTCGGTGCCGGCCAGGCTGTTGATCAACGGGTTGACGGCGCAGAGAGCCGGCATGTCCAGTTCGAGCACGGTTGCGCTGTGCTCGGTGAGGCGCACGGGTAGGCCGGCATCGCGGATCTCCACCGTTCCGCGGGTGCCGAGTGTCGCTGCCGCGAGAAGGGCTGTGGCCTCGGAAGGGTGCCACCGCAGGATGGGAAGGTACGGCTGCCACATCTGCGGGCGAAGCTTGTGCGCTGTGGCGGCACGGGCACGCTGGAGCACGAGCTCTTCAGAGAGTTCCCCGTCGAGCCCGGGCCCAGCGATCCAGACCATTGCAGACAGGCCCAGACAGCTGGCCGCGGTCAAGGCGTCGGCAAAAGGGCTGCGGAGTCCGGTGTCTCCGGGCTGGCCGAGCAGGTCACCGCCGACGTCGACCAGTCGAATGTCTTGGGCACCGAGTTCGACGGCGGCCGCTTCAAGGTCGTGACGCATGCCGCGTGCACCCCGCGTGGGGTCGAGCAAGACGATGGGCAGCGGTTGCTCGGCGGCCAGGCGAGGCAGTGTCGAGCCTGCTGGAGCTACAGGCTTGCTGCGGGAGGTGACTTGCCGCCAGCCAGCACGGTTCTCGAGCTCGGTGAAGTCGGTGGCTGCCCTGGGGCCAGGCAGCGGGTCGACTATCAGCCGGTCCCAGGCCATGGTGGCGATTCCTACGGGGACTTCCGGCGCCAAGCCGGCCAAGGCGGCCGCGGCAATGGCGTCGCCGCCACCTCCGGCGGCGACCAGTAGCGTTCCCACCGCTTCAGGGTATCGATGGCATAATGGCCGCGCGGTAGCCGAGTGGACTACGCCAGTCACAGAAGGTAACGAGTTGCCGGAGATCCAGCAGGTCCTACCCAAGTACATGCAGATTGCCAATTACGTGCGCGACCAGATCTTGCGCGGCGATCTGCGGCCTGGCGACGAGGTGCCGTCGGAGCGGCAGATAGCGGCCGACTGGAGCGTGGCCCGGCCGACGGCAGCACGTGCGCTGGAAGCCCTCCGGCAGCAGGGATTCGTCGAGAGCCGCCAAGGCGCGGGAACCTTCGTCCGCGACCGCATGAGGCCCAATCGGCTGGCTCGGGAGCGGTATTCGCGGGCTCGGGATACGGGCAAGATCTACCCGGAGAATGAACGGGCGGAGATTGTCGCCGCCGGCTCGGCCACCGTCCCAGACCACGTCGCGGACGCGCTCGGTCTGACACCTGGCTCCGAGGGCGTGCGCCGACAACGGGTGATCTACGCCGACGACCAGCCGGTGGAGATTTCCACTGCCTGGTATGCGCCGGCGATCGGTGACCTCGCACCCAAGCTCCTGGCCCGAGAGCGCCTACGGTCGGGAACCTTGTCGTATGTCGAGCAAGCCACTGGCCGCCAGGCCCGATATGCCCGCGACGAGGTGAGCGCGCGTCTGGCGACCCCGGAGGAGCGCGAGCGGCTTGGACTCGCTGAGCCTTCGGCGGTGCTACTGGTGCGGCACGTCGTCTATGACGGCGAGGATCGCCCGTTGGAATTCACGGAAGCCGCCTACCCTCCGGACCGGTGGGCGTTCGAGGCGACATACCCGTTGGCCTGATCGTCGGGTGACGCGACGCCGCTCTTCACCCAGCTCCATTGTGACCTTGACTGGCCTATGCCACACTTCATCGCAGTGGCATATGCCAGTGCAAAGCCGCTGTTCACGGAGGCCGATCCCTCCGATCAGCGAGAGCCGAGCAGGGTTGAGAGTCATGGAAGGCAGTGGACATGACACAAGCGACGTACTACGCGACGTCGGCGGAGCGAGTGCTCCGCGATGCCCAAGCCACCTTGGACGAGCACGTCACATCGAGCGCAACAGGCCGCTGCATCACATGTGACTCCCTCGGGCCGTGTTGGCGGCGAGAGAGCGCGGTGGAGATCTTCTCACGGAGTCTCCGCCTTCCGTTGCGGCAGCCAGGTGCCAGCAAGCCGGAACTGATCAACGCAGTACGCGTATCCCTTCCGCAGCCACCCGCGGCGCCGTAGCCGCGTGTGTCGGGCCAGGTGCTTCGCGCCTGAGCACCTGGCCCGAACCCAGACCCCCGTGCCCTGTCAGCGTGGCCTTCACGTCCGTGGACCGGGCGCGGGCTCACTTCAGTTCGCGGCGGCATCCATATCGCCGGCGCGGCGAGGTCGATTGCACCGCCGAGACGGTCGCTGCCCACATCGACGGGCCAGCGGCGGCGGTGACACCGACCGCGATCAGCGCGCTGGCGGCGTAGCCGATCAGGATCGCTGCCGGGCGGGCCAGCGGGGCCCGGGGCGCCATGGCGACCACGGCCGCGGTGGCGAGGAAGGGCAGGGCGAACACATCCTGATGGGTCAGCGCCTCCATGGCGGCCAGCAAGCCCATCGCGCCGAGCAACACCGTTCCGGCGGCCAGCGCGCCGCCTCGGGCGGCCCGCGGGCTGAGGGCCGGCGGGGCGGGGATGGCGGCGGTCATGCCGACTGGACCCGGTGCAGGAAGTCGCGGATCAGGGCAGCGATCTCGTCTCCGTGGGTCTCCAGGGCGAAGTGGCCGGTGTCGAGCAGGTGGATCTCGGCGTTGGGAAGATCCCTGGCGTACGCCTCGGCGCCCGCCGCACCGAAGATCTCGTCGTGGCGGCCCCAGGTGACCAGGGTGGGCGGCTGGTGGTCGCGGAAGTAGCGCTGGAAGTCGGGGTACCGGTCGAGGTTGAACTGGTAGTCCCAGAAGAGCTGGAGCTGGATCTCCCGGTTGCCGGGCCGGTCGAGGCCGGACTGGTCGAGGCGCCAGGTCTCGGGCGCGATGCGGTCGAGCCGGTCGGCGGGCACGCCGTGGGTGTACTGCCAGCGGGTGGCTTCGAGCTCCAGCAGTTTGCGAACCTGCGGCTCGTGGGCGGGCCGGTCCTTGGCGTGGGCGAAGAGCACCTCCCAGAACGGGGTGAACCCCTCGGTGTACGCGTTGCCGCTCTGGGTGATCAGCGCGGTGATCCGCTGCGGGTGCCGGCTGGCGATGCGCAGGCCGATCGGGGCGCCGTAGTCGTGCACGTAGAGGGCGAACCGGTCGATGCCGAGGGTGTCGAGCAGCCCGAGGGTGATCTCGGTGAGCCGGTCGAAGCTGTAGTCGAACGCGTCGACCGGCGGGGCCGAGGAGTTGCCGAAGCCGATGTGGTCGGGGGCGATCAGGTGGTAGTCGCCGGCCAGGGCGGTGATCAGGTTGCGGAACATGTGCGAGCTGGTCGGGAAGCCGTGCAGCAGCACCAGGGTGGGGTGCGACGGGTCGCCGGCCTCCCGGTAGAAGACCTGCTGGCCGGCGATGGTGACGGTGCGGTGGCGGGTGGCGAAGGCGGACACGGGCACTCCTCGGACCGTTGGAGAACGTGCGTTCTCCGACTGGCTGATACGGTAGGAGAACGATGGTTCTCCGGGCAAGGAGTTTTGACGTGGACCACACAACGGCCGAGATACGCCTGATCGACGCGGCCGACACGCTCTTCTACGAGCGCGGCATCCAGGCGGTCGGGATGGACGCGATCCGGTCCGCCTCCGGGGTCTCGCTCAAGCGCACCTACCAGATCTTCCCGTCCAAGGAGCACCTCATCGAGGCGGCGCTGCGCCGGCGCGACGAAACGATCCGGGACGCGCTGGCGGCGTACACCTCAGCGGCGCCGACCCCGGAGGAACGCGTCCTGGCGGTCTTCGACTACCTGCGGGACTGGTTCGGCCAGCCCGGCTACCGCGGGTGCGCCTTCATCAACTCCTTCGCCGAACTCGGCGCCACTTCCCCCGCGGTGGCCGACATCGTGCGCGCCCACAAGCAGGCCTTCACCGATCACCTCGCGGCGCTGGTCGCCGAAGCGGGGCGCCCGCCCGCGCTGGCCGCGCAACTGGCCCTGCTGGCCAACGGCGCGATGGTCACCGCCGCCTTCACCGGCAGCGCCGAACCGGCACTCGACGCGCGAGCCGCCGCGAGCCGTCTGCTGGACACCGCGTCTGCGGCGTGACGGTCACCCACTCCCCCGCCGCGCCCACGGCGCCGGCGCATCGCCGTACCGATCTCGGTTTTGATCTCGCCGTGAGTTGACCGGAAAGGCCCGGCAGGTGACCGGATCGCGCCTTCGACCGCCGCGACGGGCGCTCTAGGTTCACACGGTGAACAGCGCACTCGTCGTCATCGACGTTCAGGAATCGTTCCGGCAGCTGCCGGACTGGGAGTTCGTCTCGCGGCCCGACATCGTGGACCAGGTCAACCGCCTGGTCTGCGCGGCCCGCGCACAGCGGCACCTGGTGGTGTGGGTGCTCGGTTCGCGGCCCGGCTCGGGCACGGTCTTCGATCCGCAGCGCGGCCATGTGCGGCTGATGGACGGGCTGGACCCGGCAGCGGACGAGCCGCTGATCACCAAGACCGCGCACAACGCGTTCACCACCACGAATCTGCATCAGACGCTGACCAGCCGCGGCATCGGGCACCTCACCGTGTGCGGGATTCGCACCGAGCAGTGCTGCGAGACCACCAGCCGGGTCGCCTCCGACCTCGGATTCGCGGTCACCTTCGCCACCGACGCCACCGCGACCACACCCATCCCGCACCGTGACGCCTCGCCGGAGACACCGTTCGCGCAGCTGGTGGCCGACCCCCGCACGCTCGGCGTCGCCGACATCGTCGAGCGCACCGAGTACGCGCTCGCCGGCCGGTTCGCCACCATCCGGACCGTCGCGGAACTGACCGGCGCGTAGGCTCGGCGATCATGCCCCGGGTCGTCTTCCTGCTGATCCCGCACGTGCACCTGCTCGACGTGGCAGGACCGGCCCAGGTCTTCTCCACCGCGGCCGACCTCGGACATCAGCACACCCTGTCGTACGTGGCTGAGGACAGCCCCGTCAGCACGGTGCAGGCCCTACCGGTGCACGCCGAAGTCGCATGGCCCGCCCTGCGGCCGGAGGATCTGATCATGGTGCCGGGCTGGCGGGGGCCGGCCCGGCTGCCCACGGCCAGCACCATCCAGAGGCTGCGGGAGCACCACGCGGCGGGCGGTGCGGTGGCGGGCATCTGCGCCGGCGCCGACGCGCTCGGCATGGCCGGTCTGCTCGACGGCCGCCGGTGCACCACGCACCACGCCGGCCAGGACGAACTCGCCCGCCGCTACCCCGCCGCCGAGGTGGTCCGCGACGTTCTCTACATCGAGGACCAGCGGGTGGTGACCTCAGCGGGCGTCGCCAGCGGCATCGACGTGGCCCTGCACATTCTCGGCACCCGGGTGGGGCCGGCCGCCGCCGGCAAGGTGGCCCGCGCCATGATCGTCTATGCGGCGCGGCACGGGACGGCGCCCCAGATCAGTACGATGCTGCGGCACCGCCACCACCACGACGACATGGTCCACCTGCTCCAGGACCTGATCGACGCCCGGTTCACCGAACGGCTCACCCTGCCGATGCTGGCCGACGCGGCCGGGTACAGCGAACGAACCGTCACGCGGCTGTTCCGGAACGCGACCGGGCTCACGCCCCTGGCGTACCAGAACAACCTGCGACGGGAACACGCGGAATACCTGCTCGGGCAGGGGGCGACGGTGGAGGCGGCCGCCCGCCAGGCGGGCTACAGCGACCCGCGGTCGCTGCGCCGCCTGCGCAGCGCCGCTGGTCGCGCGCACGACACTTCTCGCGCGGGCGCGCTCTTACAGTGACCGCATGGCTACTATCCGCTCCCTACTCCATGGTGTGGCCCACCCCGCCGATTCCTCCGCCATCCAGCCAGGGCTCTTCCTGCTGCGTACCGAGGATGAGTGGGCTGGGCGGTGGCGGCAGCTGACCGCAGGCCAGCAGCCGGCGCCGGACCTGCCGCCGGTGGACTGGACGACCGAGGTGGTGCTGGGCCTGGTGCTCGGCTTCCGGCCCACGACCGGATACACGGTGACGATCGAGCAGGTCGTGGCGCGCTACGACGTGCTGGAGGCGCAGGCCACCGAGGTACGGCCGGGCGGCTTCACCGGACAGGCCGTCACCGTGCCGGTGCATGTGGTCGCCGTGCCGGCTGCCGACGCGCGCGACGATCTGCTGCTGATCCAGCGGATCGTCACGGCTGCGGGCTGAATATCCGATCCCGACCTCATTGTCAGCGGCGTGAGCGGGGCAGGCAGCACTTCTTGTACTTGAGGCCGGAGCCGCACCAGCACGCCGCGTTGCGTTCCGGCGGCCAGCTGATCTTCGCGGTGCCGGCCTGCAGCCGCTGGGCGTAGCCGGCGCGGTTCTCCGCGGTGGCCGGATCGTCGCCGGAGCCGGCGTGCGCGGTCAGGCCGCTGACCGTGCCGGGCAGCACCGCCAGGTCACCGCGACCTGTGCCGGCGAGCCGGACCAGCTCGCGTTCCAGCCGGGCCCGGTGCTCGTCCCACGTCGCGCCGTACGCCTCGGTCAGCGCGGGCCACTGCCCGGTCAGCGCGGTGAACTCCGCCTGCGGCCAGAACAGCAGGTCACCGGCGGGCTCGGTGGCAACCTGAGCGTTGGCGAGTTTGGTCTCCAGCCGCTCGGCGAGGTTGTCGTGCGTGTCGTGGGGCATGCCGAGCGCGTGACGCAGCCGGTGCCGCTGCTGCAGCACGAAGAACAGCAGCCCGGCGTCGTCCGCGCTGGCCGGCTCGGCGGCACCCCGCTCGGCCAGGACCTGCTGCACGGCCTCGGTCAGCCACTGCTCGGCGTCGCGGCCGCGGCCGCCGACGACCAGGGCGGCGGTCAGATAGGCGGCGGCGTCCGGGTACTGGGTGAGCCCCGGGCGCAGCGGCTCCAGCTCGGCGTTCGCCTCATCGGCGCGGCCGGCGCGGAACAGGATCCGGGCCCGCAGGGCCCGGGCGGCGGCGGCTGGGCTGTCGTCACGTTTTCCGTACGCGTCGAGAGCCGCATCCACGTACCGCAGGGCGGCGTCGAGTTTGGTCCGGCTCTCGGCGATCTCCGCGGCGAGGGTGAGAGCGAGGCCCGCGTCCTGCGGGTCGGCCAGCCGTCCGGCCTCCACGGCGTGCGCCAGATCGGCGGCGACACCGAGCGGGTCGGCGGCGCCGAGGGCGGACTGCCTGAGGTCGGCGAGATCGGCGCTGGTCAGTTCGGAAGTGAGTGCCACGCCGTCAACGTACTGCGGTGCGCCCCGCGGCCGCTGTTGATCTGGGTCACCCTCCCTCGAGGGAGGTTGGGGCACGCCACCGCCGGGTAGGCCCATCGGCGTGTCAGCTGAGCAGGAATCGCAAGACCAGGCGCGCCTCGACCGCGAAGACCGGGAGGAACGCGAACTCGTCCGCCCACCGGACGTCAACCACGAGTCGAACCGGTCGGCCACCCGGCTGGAACTCTTCTTCGACCTGGCGTTCGTGCTGTTCGTGGCGGGCTGCGCCGACGTGCTGGCGAAGAACGAGACGCCGGCCGGCGCGCTGAAGTTCACGGCGCTGCTCGCCGTCGGCTGGTGGGCGTGGGCCAGCACCACGCTGTACGCCAACCGGTTCGACACCGACGACGCGATCTTCCGGCTGCTCACCCTCACCGGCATGGCCGGGGTGATCGTGATGGGCGCGTCCGCCGATCAGGTCACCGGTGCGGCCGGCAAATGGTTCGCGCTGGGCTACGTCTCGCTGCGGGTCGTGCTGGTGCTCGGCTATCTGCGGGTGTGGCACAACCTGCCGGACACCCGGGTGGGCATCCGGCCGTACCTGATCGGTCATGCTGCCGGCGCCGCGTTCTGGCTGGTCTCGCTGATGGTGGCCGCGCCCGGCCGGTACGTGCTGTGGGCGATCGGCGTGCTGGTGGACCTGGCCGGGCCGACGCTGGCCGCGCGGGTGCCGGACGCGCCGCCGCTGCACATGGAGCACCTGCCGGAACGGTTCGGGCTGTTCGTCATCCTGCTGCTCGGCGAGTCGATCGCGGCGACCGTGCACGGCCTGCACGAGGGCAAGTGGACGAGCGGGGTGGTGACCACCGCGCTGGGCGCGTTCCTGGTGGCCGCGGCGCTGTGGTGGTCGTACTTCGACCTGTCCGGCGGCGCGGCGAAACGCCGCCTGGTCCAGGAGGGCGGGGAACGCACGCGGGAGGGGGTGCACGACTTCTACGTGTACGCCCACCTGCCGGTAGCGGTCAGCCTGGCCGCGGTGGCGGTGGGCCTGGAACACGCCATCGCGCACGGCGGCGACGGTCACCTCAGCGGCGCCACCCGCTGGGTGCTCGGGGCAGGGATCGCCGGGTACCTGCTCAGCGCGGCACTCATCCAGGGGGTGCTGTCGCGTAAGGTCCGGCCCGTACTGATCTGGCCGGGTCTCGGCGTGCCGGCGATCGCGCTGATCATGGTCTGGGACCTGGCGCCGTCGGTGCTCGTCGCGCTCTGCGCGGCGGTGCTGGTGGGCGGGGTGATCACCGGAATCCGCCAGCACCGGCACGGCGAGATCCACGTCGCCAAGGTGTGAGGCTCAGCGGCACGCGGCGTGGACGTCGATAACTCAGCCGACTCCCGGTCTCCTCGGCACCGGGTTTGGTCTGTCCCGGCAGGTCGGGATCCCGGCCGCGTTCAAGAACGCTTGCAGCGTCGCCGCCAGCGAGTCCACCTTGTCGTCCTCGACGAAGGCGTAGCCACGCTGCGACAGCAGATCGGCCACCTGCCCGGCGATCGTGTGAAGGGGCTCTTCACTCTCGACGCTCATTGCACAATCCTTCGTACTAGCACGTCATCAGGGCCCATACCTTCGTGGGAGTCGTACGCCTACAGTCACCGACTCTCCGCAGGCACGGAACCCCGTTCTGCCGGGAAATCTCGCAGGAGGTTTGGCAGGAACAATGCCCTGGCCTGCGGATCCTGGCAGCCGGACGCCGCAGGTCTCGGGGTCGCTCGCCGGTCCGGGGTTACGCTGCCCACAGACCACCGCGGGCCGTTGCCACGATGAGTGGATCACCAGGAGGTACACCGCGTGGGTGAGAAGAATCAGCCCAACCACAAGCTGATCAACGCCCGCATGCGGACGAGGTCGCCGACCGGGCCGGGACACCCGATGACGAGGCAGGAACTCGCCGAGGCGGTCAACGCCTGGCAATGGCGCGCTTACCAGCGCGAAGACCGCCTCGACGAAACCGATATCGGCAAGCTGGAACGCGGTGAGACGCATTGGCCCGGCGCGACGCGCCGCGAGGGCTTCCGAGCCGTCCTCGACGCGGCGACCGATGCCGACCTGGGCTTCTATCGTTACCGGCAATCGCGGAGCCGCCTCGCGGCAACCGGCGCCCATCAGGAGGACACCTCCGGCGTGGACCTGGTGGAATTCGCCTCGATGGTGGAACCGCACGGGATCGGCAACGCCGAGCTGACCGCGGTCGAACTGGCCTGCGAACGGCTCGACCAGGACTTCGCGAGCCTGCCGCCGGACGACGCGCTCGCCAGGACGCGGCTGCTGATGGGGCGTCTGTCTGCCCGTCTGCGCCAACCACAGACCCTGCGCCATCACGAGAGGCTGGTGCGGCTGGCAGCCCGGCTGGCCGGCCTGCGGGCCTGGGCCAGTTTCGACGTCGACGACCACGCCGAGGCCGACCGGTGGTACGAGCAGGCGGTGACGGCCGCCGGCGAAGCCAGGGCGTGGAGCCTGGGCGCATGGCTGCTGGGCGCGCAAAGCCTCATCCCGTGGCACCGTCGGGACCTGGGACGCGCGATCGACCTCATCGAACGCGGGATCTACTTCGCCAGTCACGGCTCGGACGCCACCACGCGCGCCTGGTTGTACGCGTTGCACGCCCGAGGATGCGCGGCGACCGGAGACCGCGACCGGTTCGACACGGCGTATGCACTGGCTCAGGAAGCCGCCGAGTATTCGAGCGAGCGCGACCGCCGCCACGGCACGGACTTCGCGGACGGCATGCTCGACCTTCGGTACTACAGCGGCACCGGTCGGCTGCTGCTGCGGCATCCTGAGCGCGCCCGTCCGGATCTGACGGGATGCCTCGGCGCTCTACCTGAGTCCCACACCAAGGCACGCGCCGTGCTGATGCTGTTTCTGGCCGACGCGGCCGCACAGGCGGATGCCGTGCCGGAAGCCACGGATCTGACCCACCGTGCTCTCGCATCCACGATCCACCAGCCGATCATGCCGATTCTGCAGCAGGCCCGCCGCGTACGGCGGCTGATTCATCAGCGCGACGCGGTCGCGGCCAACGGCCTCGATGACGCGGTGCAACAGTTCAGCGTCGCGCTGACCGCGGTCGCGAGCAGGACGAAAACATGAAGCTGACCGGGCTGGGGATCTGGACCGCGCAGTTCGACTTCTATCCGGCCGGCACGGTCCGCGACACGGTCCAGGAGCTGGAGAGCATGGGCTACAGCTCGCTGTGGGTCGGTGAGAACGTCGGCCGGGAAGCCGTCAGCCACAGCGCGATCCTGCTGTCGGCCACGGAGCGCATGGTGGTCGCCACGGCGGTAGCGAACCTGTGGGCGCGTGACCCGCTGTCCATGGCGGCGGCACACCACACGCTCGCCGAGGCTTTCCCGCACCGCTTCGTCCTCGGCATCGGGGTCAGTCACCCGAAGCTGGTCAACGACCTGCGCGGGCTGCGATACGAACGGCCGGTAGCAGCGGTCCGCAACTATCTGCTGGCGATGGACGAGCTGGCCGAACGCTACCGGGCCGTGCCGGCCGGCGACAGGTTCCGCATGCTCGCGGCGCTCGGCCCACGCATGCTGCGGCTCGCCGCCGAGCTTACCGACGGCGCCCACACCTACCTCGTGCCTCCCGAGCACACCGCCGCCGCCCGGCAGATCCTCGGGCCCGGCAAGGCCCTCGTCGTGGAACAGGCCGTCATCCTCGAGACCGACAGAGTCCGGGCCCGCGAGATCGGGCGACGCCACCTTCGCCGCTACCTGACGCTCCCCAACTATGTGAACAACTTCCGCCGGCTCGGCTTCGCCGACGCCGACTTCGAGCATCACGGCAGCGATCGGCTCCTCGATGCCCTGATCGTCTGGGGCGACGAGAACGCCGTCGCTGAACGCCTGCACCGCCATCGACAAGCCGGCGCCGACCTGGTCTGCGTCCAGGTCCTCGACCCTGACTTCCGCGGCTTGCCGCTGCCGCAGTGGCGCCGCCTCGCCTGGTGTGCCGGTTCGGGCTGACTGCGGTCACGTCGTCGGCGACCGCTATCGGGCGAGCCAGGGACGCTCGCCGGTGATCGCTTCGGAGCGCGACCACAGCCGGCGGGCGAGGCCCGGATCGGTGGCCGGGCTGGAGAGTCTCTCGAAGGTGGGCCGGGCGGGACGGAACGGTCCTCCGGGGCCGATGTGACGGCCGGTGGGGGCCGCCGGTTCGGTGGCGGCGTAGAGGATCGGGGTGACGGCTTCGTCGATGGGCCGGCGCATGACCAGGCCCATCAGCATGCCGACGGCGCGGTCGAGTGGGGGTGCGTCGCGGTCGAGGTCGGTCTTGGTCATGCCGGGATGCGCGAGCAGGCTGCGCACCGGCGATCCGGCGGCGCGGAGCCGGCGGTCGAGTTCCAGGGCGAACAGTACGTTGGCGAGTTTGGACCGGGCGTAGGCGCGGCCGGGTGAGTAGCCGCGTTCGGCGGCGAGGTCGTCCGGGTCGAGGCGGCCGATGCGGTAGAGGGCGGAGCCGACGGTCACCACGACGGGGTGGTGTCCCGCGCTCAGCCGGTCCAGCAGCAGCCCGGTGAGGGCGAAGTGGCCGAGGTGGTTGGTGGCCAGCTGGCTCTCCACGCCCTGCGGGCTGAGCCGCCGTGGCACGTTGCCGATGCCACCGTTGTTGATCAGCGCGTCGACCGAGACCGCCTCGGCGCGCAGGCCCTCGGCGAACGCGTGCACGGTGTCGAGGTCGAGCAGGTCCAGGTGCCGGATCTCGAGCTCGGCTGCCGGGTGCTCGGCGATCAGCTGGTCGCGGACGTGGGCGCCTTTCGCGGTGTCGCGGACAGCCATGATCACCCGGCCACCGTGTGCGGCGAGGTGGCGGGTGATCGCCGTGCCGAGGCCGCTGCTGGCGCCGGTGACGACGAAGGTGCGGCCGGTCTGGTCGGTCAGGTCGGCGAGGGTCCAGTCTGCGGCGTGGTGCATGAGCTCTCCCAGCGATAAGCGGATGACTGATCCGATTCAAGGCCAGGCGAAGCGGATTGTCAATCCGGTTAGGTAGAGTGAGGTCGTGACCACGCCGCTGCGCGCCGACGCCGCCCGCAATCGTGAACGGCTGCTGGCGATAGCCCGCGCCGCGATGACCGAGGGTGATCTGGCTCTGCAACTCAACGACATCGCCCGCCGGGCGAAGGTCGGCGTCGGAACGGTCTACCGGCACTTCCCGACCCGCCGGGCTCTCGTCGAGGCCCTCGCCGACGGTGCCTTCGCCACGCTGGTTGACGAAGCCCGTGCCGCGAGCCGGCACGATGACGTCTGGACCGGGGTCGAGATCCTGCTGCGCGCTCTGCTCCTGCGGCAGGTGGCTGATCCCGCGTTCGCCGAGGTGATCTCGACCGGTCCGGATCAGGACGCCACCGCGACCACGACCGAGCATCGCGAGCAATGGAGTGCAGCGGCCCGCGTGGTGCTGGAGCGCGCGCGGCAGGCGGGTGTCCTGCGTCCCGGTCTTACCGACGACGACCTGCACCACCTGGTCTGTGGCACGGCGTTCGCCCTGCGCATCGGTGACGAGCCGACGCTTCGGATCGATCGATATCTGCGGGTTCTGCTGGACGGCATCCACGCCGCAGAACGCAACGGCGTCAACTCGGGCACGGCGGGCCTGCAAGCCCGCCGTGCCCGGAGCTGACCGCGGTCGGCCTTACCGCTGCTGCAGGATCGCCACCTTGGTGTAGGCGACGCTGACGATGTCGGGCTTGCCGTCGCCGGTGACGTCGCCGACAGCCAGGGCATCGGCCTGGTTGCCCACGCCGTCGACCGGGTTGATCGTGTAGGCGCCCAGACGGCCGGTCGGCTGCTGGAGGTAGACGCTCGCGGCCAGCCAGCTGCCGTGGGCGGCGACCAGGTCGGCCCGGCCGTCGCCGGTCAGATCGGCGATGGCCATGCCCACGGGGCAGTCGTAGGCGGGATAGACCACCGGGCTGGGGTTCAGGCCGCCGGACTGCTGCGCGAACACGTTGATCGTCGCGTCGGGCTGGTTGTCCGAGACGTTCAGCACCAGGTCGGGTTTCTTGTCGCCGGTGACGTCGCCGACCGCGGCGGCCATGCCACGGTCCCAGTTGCCGTTGGCGTCGGGCGCGGTCCGGTACGTGGTAGCGGTGGCGTACGTGCCGTTGGCCTGACGCAGCCGCACCCAGGCCCCGCCGCCGTACGCCTGAGCCACGTCGAGCCGCCCGTCGCCGTTGAAGTCGGCCACGAAGACCTGGTCGAACGGGTTGACGTCGGGAACCGGCGCACTGAGCGTCAGCGAGGCCGGAAACGTCTTGCTCGCCGTCTGGTGGTGCACGCGAACCTGGCCGATGCCCGCGCTGACCACCAGGTCACGGCGCCCGTCCGCGTTCAGGTCGGCGACGGCGACGTCCTCGGCCGTGCCGGGCACGAGAACCGGCGCCGCCAGCTTGCCGCCCCGCTGGTAGAAGAGGTCGACGCCGCGCGAGGTGGACATGGCCACGTCGGTGCGACCGTCGCCGTCGACGTCGGCCGTGGCCAGGCGCACGTCGTAGTAGGTGCCGTGCCCGGCCAGGCGCGTCGGCGCGCCGTAGGTGCGGTCGGCGCGCTGGGCGAACACCAGCAGCGCGCTGGTCTCGGTGTTGTCGGCGGGCCCGAGCCCGACCACGATGTCGGGCCGGCCGTCACCGGTCACGTCGGCGATCGCGACGGCGTTGGTCTCGATCGAGCCGGTGCTCAGATAACGCGCCCCGAGGAACGTCCCGCTACTCGCCGCCGACGCCACCGCCGGAGTCAGCGCGACGGAAAGTCCCACCACCGCGACAGAAGCCACCACTCTTCTCAATGTGTCCCCCGTTCGTCTGTCCACCATGGACGGCGCAGCGTTACCCCATGGCGGGTAGCGTCAAACCCCGGTGGACAGGTCCGAGCAGCAGTGATCGTGGCTGATTCGACAACTCGATGTCGAGGGCTCGCGCGAGCGGGTTCATCGCCACGATGTCAGACCGGTCGTTCTGCACGACGGCGGGTAGATCGGTCATCTGGTCGAGGACCAACTGCAGCGTCGCGCGGATCGCCGGTGCCGCCGGGCGCCGGACCCGGTCTTCGTCGCACTGCGCTGGCCGCCGCGGGTGAGGTGGAACAGATGGCGGCGCTCAGCCAGGGCGCCGTGGCGGCGCCGGGCCGCGACGCCGTTACGCTGATCGCTGGCGCGGGTCCGGCCCGGGGAAAGGACTGTCGACATGTCCCGTGTGGTACCGGCGGTCAACCGCGCTCTCGACATCCTCGAACTGTTCCTGGACCGCCCTCAGCTGTCGGCCCGCGAGGTGATCGAGCGGCTCGGGCTGCCCCGCACCACCGTGCACGAGCTGCTCGTCACGCTCGTCGAGCGCTCGTACCTGATCGCCGTGCCGGGCCAGCCGGTGCAGTACCGGCTCGGCATGCCGCTGTTCCAGCTCGGCGCGGCGTTCGCCGGCCGGCTGGACCTGACACGCGAGGCGCAGCTCGTGGCGCGGGACGTGGCCGCCGCGTGCAACGAGGCGGTGCACGTGGCGGTGCTCGACGGCGCCGACGTCGTCTACCTCGTCAAGGTCGACAGCACGCACCCCGTCCGGATGGTCTCCGCGGTCGGGCGGCGGCTGCCGGCGAACTGCACGGCGGTCGGCAAGATCCTGCTGGCGGGCCTCGGCCCGGCGGATCTGGACGCCGTCCTGACGCGCGGCCCGCTGCCCGGCATGACCCCGGAGAGCATCACCGACCCGGACCGGCTGCGGGCGCACCTCGACCACGTCCGGGCCGAGGGCGTCGCGGCCGACGTCGGCGAGTCCGACAGCGCCATGCGCTGCGTGGCCGCGGCGATCCGGGACCACTCCGGCGCCGCCGTCGCCGCGATGAGCGTCTCCGCGCCGATCATCCGCTGGACCGCGCAGGCGCACCTGGAGTGGACCAAGCTGGTGCGCGAGGGCGCCGCCACGCTCTCCGCCCGCCTGGGTTACCGGGCCTCGGCGCGATAGCCGGCCTGCCGCCGCGCCCGGCGGCCGCAGCAGACATTGACAGTCGTCGTGACGCTCCTCTACCGTCGCGTCCACCGAGTTCGGTATATCGAACCTCGTTCGAAATATCGAACAGCTGGCAGGGAGGCGTAGCTATGCAGGACAACCTGTTGTGGTCCCGACGCGGCTTTCTCGGGATGGGGGTGGGGGTGCTCGGCGCAGCCGGTCTCGCCGCGTGCGGCGACAGCTCCGAGTCGCCCTCCACGGTGCAGCCGGAAGTACCCAAGGAACTGCTCGACGCCGCCGCGTCGGCGAAGGGCACCTCGATGGGGATGCTGTCGCAGAAGCTGTACTCGACCGCGGCGAACGAAGCACTCGACAGCTCGATCAAGAAGTTCGCCGACGCCACCGGCACGAAGATCGAGAACAACCTGGTCCAGGCCGACGCCGGCGACGTGGTCGCCAAGATCGACGCCGAGGTCAAGGGCGGCGTGGCACGGGACCTGGCATTCATGACCGACTCGCGGTTCATCGCACAGTTCCACGCGCTGGGCGACCTGGAGGACGTGACGGACACCGTCGAGGCGCTGACGGCCAAGTACGGCGAACCCTGCGCGGAGGCGAAGAACTTCTGCGTCTTCGACGGCAAGTGGTTCGCGATCCCGTACCACTTCATCGGCATCGGGTCCTTCCTGCGCAAGGACTGGATGCAGGACAAGGGCATCAGCCCCAAGGACGTCTACACCTGGGAGGAGATGCGCGACCTGTGCCTGGCGATCTCCGACCCGGGCAAGCGCCGCTTCGGCTGGGGCATGACCGTCAACCGCTCCGGTGACGGCAACGGCCTGATCGAAGCGCTGATCAACTCCTACGGCGGGGCGATCGCCTCCAACGACGGCACCAAGGTCACCTTCGACTCGCCCGAGACGGTGCAGGCGGTGACCTTCCTGGCCGACATCTACACCAACCCCAAGTACCAGCCGATGCTGCCGCCCGGCGTGGCCAGCTGGACCGACACCAGCAACAACGAGAACTGGCTGGCCGGGATCCTCGGCTACACCCGCAACAGCTTCAGCGTCTACGCCGATTCCAAGACCAAGAAGAACCCGGTGTACGCCAACACGCACGTCTTCTCCGACTGCATCGGACCGGCCACCGACAAGTCCCTGCTGATCGGCCAGTCGCAGGGATTCGTCGTCTTCAAGGGCGCCAAGAACCCCGACCTCGCCAAGCTGCTCGCGCAGTACCTGGTCAGCGCGCCCGCGCTGGTCGGGGTGGCGAAGGAGGCACCCGGCCTGGCCATGCCCGCCTGGGCGAAGGTCTGGGACGCCGACCCGTTCTTCACCGGCGGCGACCCGGCGTTCCCCATGCTGCGCACCATGTCCCAGCAGCCGCTGCCGCTGCGCACCAGCAACGGGCTGACCTTCCCGCAGAAGGCCAGCGCCGGCCAGCAGGCGGTCGTTGCCGCCTACGTCCTGACCGACATGATGCAGCAGGTCATCCAGGGAACGGCGCCCGCGCAGGCCGTGACCGCCGCACACGCCAAGATGGTGCAGATCTTCGCCCAGCAGGGGCTGCCGCAGTGAGGTCGGTCCGGTCGGCGCCGGCCCCGCTCAAGACAGTGCCACTGCCGCCGGGACCCGGCTCGCTAACCCCGGCCCAGCGGCGGCTCGGCCGTGACTGGCGGCTGGCGGCACTGTTCCTGGCGCCCACCGCGGTGCTGGTCGGCGTGCTGGTGCTGGTGCCGATCGGCCAGTCGATCATCACCAGCACGACCGAGCGCCACGGGGCGGACAGCGTGTTCGTCGGCCTGGCCAACTACGTCGCCCTCGCCGGCGACGGCCAGTTTCGTACGGCGGTGGTCAACTCGTTCGTCTTCACCGCGTACGCCGAGATCTTCAAAGTGGTGCTGGGGCTGGCAGCAGCCCTGCTGCTGCACCACCGGCGCCGTGGGCGGGCCCTGCTGACCGGGCTGCTGCTGGTGCCGTGGGTGGTGCCGACCGTGGTGACCGCGTTCAGCTGGCGGTCGCTGCTCGATCCCATCTTCGGCAGCGTCAACACCCTGCTCACCGCCTCGGGCATCGGGCCGCTGCTGGCCTCCGCGCAGCTGGTGGACAGCTGGCCCGCCGGCTGGCTGTCCGACACGGCGCTGGCCATGCCGTCGGTGATCCTCGTCAACGTGTGGAAGGGCGTGCCGTTCTTCACCGTCTGCTTCCTCGCCGGGTTGAAAGCCATCCCGGCGGAGCAGTACGAGGCGGCGACCATCGACGGCGCCTCGTCCTGGCAGCGCTTCGTGCACGTGACCCTGCCCGGACTGCGCCACGTGATCACCGTGACGGTGACCCTGTCGTCGATCTGGACGTTCAACAACTTCGACCTCATCTGGCTGCTCACGCAGGGCGGCCCGGGCGACGCCACCACCCCGTACGTGCTGGTCGCCTACACCAAGGCGATCCTGCAGCTGCAGTACGGCGCGGGCGCGGCGGTCACCCTCGTCATGCTGCCGATCATCGGCGTGCTGGTGTTCTTCCTGGTCCGGCTGCTGCGCGAGGACACCGGCACCGAACCACCCGTGCGGACCCGCACGGCGCGGCGGTTCGCGTGGGCGGCAGCGGCCACGGTCACCGCCCTGCTCGCCTGGGCGTCACCGCAGATCTTCTGGAAGGCGGCGGTGGTCCTCGGCGTGATCCTGCTGGTCGCGGCGGCGGTCGGCCGCCTGATCTCGGCGTTCCAGGCCCGGGGAGGTCGCCGCGCGTCGTCGTTCGTGTCCAGCGTGGGCTCCGGGGTGGCGCTGGCCGGCCTGCTGGTCTTCGTGCTGTTCCCGATGTACTGGATCGCCGTCACGGCCTTCAAGTCCGAGAGCCAGGTCGTCATGCGTACGGACGACCTGTGGCCGACGCCGTGGACGCTGGAACAGTTCGGTGCCCTGTTCACCAACCAGCCCTTCGGCCGCTGGTATCTCAACACCCTGCTGATCTCCGGGGCCTCCACCGTGGTGGCCCTGCTCTGCGCGGTGCTCGGCGGCTACGCGCTGGCCCGGCTGAGGTTCCGCGGGGCGCAGGGCTTCACCGTCACGGTGCTGCTCACCTACGTCATGCCCGGCGCGCTGCTGTTCATCCCGCTGTACCAGCTGCTCATCAGGGTGCGGCTCACCGACTCGCTGTGGGCGCTGGTGCTGACGTACCCGACGTTCACGCTGCCGTTCGCCACCTGGCTGCTGGCCGGATACTTCGCGTCGATCCCCGCCGACCTGGAGGACGCCGCGCTGGTCGACGGGTGCAGCCGGGTCCAGGCGTTCGGCCGGGTGGTCCTGCCACTGGCCAAGCCGGGACTGCTGGCGGTCGCGCTGTTCACCCTGACCAACGCCTGGAACGAGTTCCTCTTCGCCTTCGTGTTCGTCACCAAGGACGAGTACAAGACACTGCCCGTGGGGATGCAGTCGATGATCGCCGGAGACGTCGTGCCGCAGGGCCAGCTCGCTGCGGCCTCACTGCTCGTCAGCCTCCCCGTGGTGATCATGTATGCGTTCGGGCAGCGCTTTCTGACCGAGGGCCTCACCGCCGGGGCGGTGAAGGGCTGAGCACCGACGGGCTGCGCTCGGCCGGCCACCAGTGCTAGAAATAGAACATGTTCTATGCGAACTCACCGGGCCGGGTTGCCCGGGCAATCCTCGCACCGGTGCTGTTCGTCGGGGCGCTCGGCTGGGCCGGCGCCTCACCGGCCACGGCCGCACCCACCGTCCGCGGCCACCTGCTGCCCGTCCCGGCCGCCGGTGCGCACCGGCAGATATCGGTCTGGGCGGTCGACGTCTCGCCACTCGGTGTGGTCGCCGGCAATGTCGAGCAGACCACCACCGCGCCGGACGGCTCCGCCTCGTACCTCGAACTCCCCCAGCGATGGGCCGAAGTGCCGGGAGTCGGCTGGCTGCGACAGCAGCTCGCCCTGCCGGCCGGCGCGACGTCCGGCAGAGTGAACGGCCTGACCGACCCGGGCGAAGCCGCCGGTTCGGTGACGCTGAGCGATGGCCGCGCGGCTCGCTGGTCGATCGACGGCCGATACACCACGCTGATCGGCGGCGCGTCCACCTCCGTCACCGCGGTCGGCCCGCACGGCCCATGGGCCGTCCTGACCTACGACGACGACATCCCCGTCATCGGTGAGTCCGAGCTGGTGACGCGCGACAATGTGCGTACGCCGCTGAGCGGAACACCGGACCTCGACACCGGCAGCCGCCGCTCGGTCAGCTCCGTCGGCGGCCCCGACACCGCCATCGTGTGGGTCGGCGAAGGCCTCGGCCAGGGCCGCACCTCCCGGCCGGTGCTGTGGAAAGCCGGCGCCACGCTGCGGTTCCCCGTCATCAGCTCCTACTTCCTCGGGCCCGCTTGCACGTCAGAGGTCCAGGCCGACGGGAGCACCGTCTACAGCGGGTACCTGCGCGACGACGGCGAGATCGCCTTCGCGCTGGTCCGGCATGTCGGCGGCGTCCCCGGCGCCGACATCACCCTGTCGCGCGCCACCGGCGCCGGGCAGCCCACCGGTGGGCTCGACTGCACGCCGGCCTCGTCCGCCGACACTCTGGCGTCCGACGGCGGCGTCGCCGGATACCTGACCGACACCAACGGCCGGCAGGCCGCGTACTGGGACGCCGCCAACACCCTGACCGTCGTCGCCCGTGAGGCCGGGGAACAGTCCGCGTCCGGCGTGGCGGTGGCCGACGGCGGCCGGATGGTGATCCTGGCCCAGCACGACGACGGCACCAGCCGCGTGTCGCTGTGGGACAACGGCATGCGCACTCGGCTCACCACCCCGGCAGGATGGACCGTGACCTCGGTTGTCGAACTGACCGATGCCGGCCTGCTGGTCGCCAACGCGCGCAACGCCGCCGGCGTCGCGCGCCCCATCGCATGGAACCTGACCGGCCGCGTCGCACCACGCGGCCGGTCAGGCGTGTGACCCGAACTGCGCTCGCCATGGAAGGCGCGCCACCGGTGCGCGTGTTCCAGCGGCTGATGCGCTGACGACCGGCCAGGAATCAGCCCAGCGGCGGCCCGTTGAGCGCAACGTACGGGTCGAAGCCGCCGACGAAGTTGAGCTGGATCCTGCCGTAGAGCCGGTTGTCGGTGCCCCGGACGAAGACCTGGTCGGCAACCGTGCGCCCGAACTGCGGCGCCCCGCCAGTCGCCACCGGGTTGCCGGTAGCGATGCCCCGCAGATTGACGAACCCGCCGAACCGGGTCGAGCCGGGCGGCCGCCGGTTCAGGTAGACGTTGCCCGTGGTCCCGCTCACGTGCAGTTGTAGGCCGTTGTCCGAGGACACCGACACCGACACGTCACTGGTGCAGACGCCGCCCAGGTTGACCCAGCCGGGGTTGTCGAAGTTCCACGTGAACAGCGCACGATCCGGGGCCCGGCGTACGAAGATCTCGTTGCCTCGCAGGTCGGGCATGCCGCCGTTCTTGGACAGGGTCGGGTTGCCGAAGGCAACGAGGTCGCCGACCGCGGTCCACGGCGACACGACGCCGGTGGTGTTGTTGAAGACCATGGAGTGGATGCGCGAGTCCGAGCCGCGGGCGGCGAGCCGGATGTTGACGGTGAAGTCGAGCGGGCCGGTGAGGGCCGCGGAGATCTCGCTGGTGAGGAACCCGCCCAGGTTGACCCAGCCCTGTGGGGCTCCTTGGATGAGCAGGTTGGTGTAGAGCGCGCCGTCGTCCAGGCCACGCGCGAAGACCCGGACCTGCGGCGCGTTGCTGCCGCGCTGTGGGATGGTGACCGCTGCGATCTCGCTGGAGATCAGCAGCCCGGGGATCACCTCGAAGCGGGACGGGGTGTTGCCCAGCGGCGCGAAGGCGGTGATCGCCTGGTTCGCCGTGTCCCGGGCGAACACATGGGTGCCCTCGAGGCCGGCGACAGCGGTGGGGTCGCCGACGACCTGCTGTCCGATGGAGACGAAGTCGGCGTGGCTGTTGGTGAACGGGGTGCCGCGGCTGAACAGGATCGACCCGTCCAGGCCGCGCGCGACGATGAACTTGCCGGTCGGGTCGACCGCCGGGGTACTGGGCGTCCTGGTATCCGACGGCAGCGGGGCCGCCGCTGCCGTCGCCGGAACCGCCGTGCCGGTGAGGCCGATGGCCGTCGCGAGGGCCGCGAGGGCTATCGATTTCGAAGTACGCAGTCTGCTGAGCACTGTGCCTTCCTCCCTTGTCCTTTGCGGGTGAGACAGCCGCTATCTGCCGTCTCATTCGCAAGGCACGGCCGGGCGGATGGCTTGTCGCCTGATTTCGTGGCAAGAGGCCGGCCGAGGCGGTACGCGCGGAGATCTACGTCGGAGGCGACGGAGATTCCGCGGACCGGAACAGGCGTGGCGCGAAGTCGACCAGGTTCTTCTGCCACGTGTCCCACCCGTGCGGGCCCGGGGTGACCCCGGCGAACTCGTATCTGATGCCGAGCCGGTCGAAGGCGTCCAGCGTCGCCATCGTGATCGGGTACGTGAAGTCCGTGACGTTGCCCGTGTACACCCGCAGCAGCCTCGTACCGGCGTTGATCGCCGCCACGTCGTAACCTGTCGGCTCGCCGAAGACGCCGGCGGAGAAGGTGCCGATCCAGGCGAACTCGCCCGGGTGCGACCGGAGCACGTCGAGCGTCTGGAACCCGCCCATCGACAGCCCGGCGAGCGCCTGTCGTTGCGGCTCGTCGGAGATGTGATAGCGGGCCCTCGCCGCCGGGATGATGCCGTCGAACAGTTCCCGGGACAGACTCGGCACGTTGCCGTTGGCCATTACCACCACCATCGGTACGAGCGCTCCGTCCCGGAAGTGGTTGTCGAGGATCTGCTTGGCGCGGCCCATCTCGACCCAGTCGGTGTAGTTCTGTCCGCTGCCGTGCTGCAGGTAGAGGACCGGATACGGCTCGCGGCGCGCCGGGTCGTAGCCCGGCGGTGTCCACACGTACGCCTCGCGATCCTCCGCCGCCACAGTGCTGCGGTAGGCCAGCCGTTCCAGGGCACCACCGCGCCCGGCGGGAACGTCGGCGAGCAGGCGTGCCCGCCTGCCGGGTACCAGGAACGTGCTCCACGTCGGTTCCGAGGTGACCCGTGACGGATTCGAGGTGTCCTTGTACGACACCCGGTCGACGATGAACTTGTAGTAGTAGAACCAGGGCTTGAGCGGCCCCACCGTCACCCGCCACCGGTCGCCGGCCCGGGTCATCGGGACGTTGACCCAGCTGCCGCCGGGCGCCCAGTTGCCCCAGAGCGTGACGTGCTGGGCGCCGGCGAACCCGGTGCCGGTCTCGACCGTCATGAACGTGTCCCCGTTGGCCTCCCGGGACAGCCACGGCGTGGGCGTGGTGCCCGGCGGTGGCGGTGTGAACTCGTGTCGCAGCGGCAGATGACCCGCGCTGGGACCGCGGTCCGGGGCCGCCCGGAAGAGCCGGGGCAGGAAGTCGGCCAGGTTCTCCTGCCACGCCTTCCAGTTGTGGCCGGCATCCGGATTCACCCCGTCGAACTCGTGCCGGACGTGCGCCTTGCCCAGCGCCCCCAGCAACCGGTAGGTCGGGTTGTACGCCGGGTCGGTGCGGTTACCGGTGTAGAGCCTCAGCAGTCTGGTACTCGCGTTGACCGCCGCGGCTTTCACGCGCGGAACCCCATCGGGCAGAATCCCACCGAACGATCCGGCCCAGGCGAACTCGCCCGGGCGCGTCAGCACGCTCCGCACCGCGCCGGCGCCGCCCGCCGACGCGCCGGCGACCGCCCGATGCGCGGCATCGCGGGCGACATGGAACCGGCCGTGAACGGCCCGGACGAGTTGCGCCAGCGGGCCGTCGGTCCGATCGCCCATCACGACCACCATCGGTTCCATCCGGCGCTGGATCGACAGGTTGTCCAGAATCTGCCCGGCACGCCCGAGTTCGGTCCAGTCAGCGTGCCCTCCCCCTGCACCGGGCTGCAGGTAGAGGACCGGATAGGGCCGCCGCCGGTCGGCGTCGTACCCCGGCGGGGTCCAGACCGTCGCGGTCCCGCCCGGATAGGCGATGGTCTCCAGTGCCCCGCCGCTTCCCGCCGGCACATCGGCGATGAGCCGCGCGGAGTCCCCCGGCACCAGGAACGTGCTCCAGGTCGGCTCCGAGGTGACCGCGGTCGGATTCGTCGCGTCCTTGACGATCTTGGTGTCGTCACCGCGGAAGCGGTAGTGATACAGACCCGCCGGCAGCGGGCCGATCCTCGACGTCCAGGCGTTGCCGGATCGCACGAGCCCGAGTTCGGACAGGTTGAAGGACGGGCCGAAGTTCCCCTCGACGACGACGGACGTGACGTCGCCCATGGCGGCGCGGATGTCGTCGGCCGGCACGGCGAACGACGCGAAGCCGTCGGACACGGTCAGCCATGGCGCCGCCGCCGCTGCCGGCTGCACCGGGCCGGCAGCGGTGGTGACGCCCACCGCGACGGTGACGAGCGTGGCACCGATCCGGCGCGTGCAGAATCGGCGGGTGCGCCGCTGAGGGCGAGATGTCGTCGTCATGTCAGCTACCTATCGGCGCGGAGCGCCCGCGGCGAGCGCCAGATCCTGCTGCAGCACGTGGTACTGGCCCTTCGGGTTCAGCTGCTCGTCGTAGATCAGGGCAGCGCCCTCCTGCGGGTCGGAGAACCAGCCCGGCACCCACGAGTAGGCGTCACCGAAGCCCCACGGCGTGAACGAGATGCAGGCACGCACGGCCAGGCACGCTTTCAGCGTGCGCGACCAATAGCTCTCCTGAGCGTACGGGGCCAGCGCGTTCACCGGCTCGTTGACGGCGTCCGCCTTGGTCAGCGTGCGCACGTCCACCTCGGTCAGCGCCACCTTCTGACCCAGCGCGGCGAAGCGCTGCAGGTTGCTCAACAGGTCGGGGTAGCCGTACTGGGTGGACAGGTGACCCTGGAACCCGACGCCGTGGATCGGCACCCGCTGCGCCTTCAGCGACTGCACCAGGGCGTACACCGCGTTGCTCTTGGGCCCGGTGAACTCCAGGTTGTAGTCGTTGTAGAACAGCAGGGCCTTGGGGTCGGCCTGGTGCGCCCAGCGGAACGCGTCGGCGATGTAGCCGATGCCGCCCCAGGCCTTGTACCAGATGGTCTGGCGGGGCTCCCCGTTGTCGTCGAAGGCCTCGTTGACCACGTCCCACTGCCAGACGTCACCCTTGAAGTGGCGCATCTGCGCGAAGATGTGCTTCTTCAGGGCCGCCTTCACCTCGTCGTTCGACAGGGTGGTGGTGTATCCGTCGGTGGACAGCCAGGCGGGCAGCTGGTTGTGCCACAACAGCGTGTGGCCCCGCACCAACTGCCGGTTCTGCTTGGCGAACGCGACCATCTGGTCGGCCTTCTCCCAGGTGTAGGTGCCGCGGACGGCCTCCACCTCGGACCACTTCATCACGTTCTCCGCGGTGACGCTGGAGAACTGCTCGGCGGTGATCTGCGTGTACTTCTCGTTGGTGCCCAGCTCATCCATGTTGACCGCGGTGCCGATGCGCAGGCCCACCTTCGCGGCGAGCGCCCGCAACGAATCGGCCGGGTAGGCCTGGCCCGGTGATGGTTTGGCGGCCGGCGAGCCGGCGCCGGCCGCGGCGGAACCGGCGAAGGCGAGCTGTCCACCCAGCAGCGCTGTGGCACCGGCGACAGCGAGAGAAAGCCAAGGACGACGCACGGGGACTCCTTGCGAGGGGGAGGGACGGAGCGTTTCTCGAAAGTTTCGGTCTCGTTTCGTAAGTAACGAACGAAGGCAATCTATGCCTCGCTGTCCAGGCGGTCAAGAGCGCACCCCTCAGCGACTCGACCCGAGTACTGCCCGGAATCACACTGCGATTACTATTTGCGTACGATGTCCGGGTGGGGGAAGTGAACAAGCACGTCGGAACACACGGCCGGGTCGACAGCGTCGATCATCGGCTGCTGTTCCTGGCGGTGCCGACGCCCGTGCTCGTGCTCGACACGCACCTGGTGATCGTCGAGGCCAACGACGCCTACCTGGACTCCACCATGCGCAGCCGCGAGGAACTGGTAGGCAGGCCGGTCTTCGACGCGTTTCCCGACAACCCCGACGACCCGGCCGCGAGCGGCGTGCGCATGTGGGGAGCCTCGCTGCGGCGGGTGCTCAGCGGTCGGGTCACCGACGTGATGGCGATCCAGAAGTACGACATCCCGCGGCCTGAAGGTGGTTTCGACACCCGGTACTGGGCGCCGGCCAACGCTCCCGTGTTCGGCGCGGACGGTGAACTGCGCTGGATCCTGCACCGCACCGAGGACGTCACCGCCTTCATGCAGGCCCGCGGAGACTCCTCCGCGCTGGACGAGCTCACCGCCGAACTACGGACCCGGACCGAGCAGATGGCCGCCGAGGTCTTCGCCCGGCGCGAGCTGCAGGAGCAGAACGAAACTCTGCACGCGCTGCTCGACAGCCTCGACACCGCCGTCGTCGGCTGTGACGCCGCCGGCCTGCCGGTGCTGTTCAACGAGGGCGCCCGGCGGCTGTTCGGTGACCTGCTCGACGGGGTGACGATCGACCAGTGGGCGCAGCGTCGCTCTCTGTTTCACCCGGACGGACGGCGCATGCACGGCGAGGACCTGCCGCTGGCACGCGCGCTGCGTGGGGAACGGATACGGGATGTCGAAGTCGTGGTCCGGGCGCCCGCGGCGCCGCGGCGGTACTTCCGGGCCAACGGCCGGCCGGTGTCCGGCCACCCCGGGCTGGCCGCGGTGGTCGCGCTGCACGAGGTGACCCTGCACCGTCGCGCCGCCCGCTACAAGGAATGCGAGCTGGAGATCTCCCGGCTGACCTCCAAACCGAACCCACCCCAGGAGATCCTGGCCCGGATCGTGGAGGTCATCGGCAGCAGAGCGGGCTGGACGGCGGCGGAATTGTGGACCGTCGACGACGTCGCCCGCGTACTGCGCCGCGCCAGCTGCTGGGCCGAGCCCGGCTATGGCCGGCCGTACCAGCTGCCGGACCCACTGCTGTACGGCCAAGACATCCCAGGCCGCGCCTGGCAGAACGCGGCCCCGGTGTGGGTAGCGAACCTGCACGCCGACTGGGGGCCGCTGCGCGCCGCCCTGGCCACTCCGGTTCCCAGCGGGTCGGCCATCCTGGCGGTGCTGGTCTGCTACAGCGACACCGCCGAGGCCCCGGACGACACCCGCACCGCGATCATGACCGGCATCGGCGCGCACATCGGCGAGTTTCTCGCCCGTCGCCGCGCCGAACGCCTCGCCGCCGAACTGGAGCAGTCCCGGGACGAGTACATCGCCCTGGTCGGCCACGAGCTACGGACTCCGCTGACCAGCGTTCAGGCCTACACGGAGGTGATGCTCGACGACCCGGACACATCCGAGGAACAGCGGTCCATGCTGGAGGTCATGCGGCGTCACACCGATGCTCTCAACGGCATCGTCATGAAGCTGCTCGACGTGTCGGGCATGCGCTCCGGGCACATCGACCTGGACGCCCGGCCCATGGATCTGGCCACCGTCGTGCACGCGGCGGTCGACGCCGCCCGGACGGCCTCGACCGTCCCGGTAGCGATCGAGGCGAACACCCCACCGACAGCACCGCTGCACGGTGATCCCGCTCGGCTGCGTCAAGTCGTCGACGAACTACTCGCCAACGCGCTCACCCGGGCCAGCCCCGGCAGCACCGTCGGAATCAACCTGCGCTGCGACCCGCACACCCTCACCCTGGCCGTCTCCAACACCGGGAACCGCATCCCCGCCGACGAACGCGGCCGGCTGTTCGACATGTTCTTCCGCAACGACGCCGCCCGCCACGGCGGCATCCCCGGCACCGGACTCGGCCTCACCATCGCCCGGACCATCGTCGAACAACACGGCGGCACCATCGCCGTCAGCGAACCCGACGAAGCCGCCACCACCTTCACCGTCCGCCTGCCCACCGCACCCGGCAACCGCCCAGCGGCCACCTGACACCGGCGGTCAGCGGTTGCGGGCCATGCGGCGCGTGATCGCGTATCCCAGGCACGCCCCGATGATCCACGGCGCCGCGGCGACGATCGGGTCGAGCGGGTGGTGTTTGACGTCCGCACGGTTGCGGCCCAGCCGGGAGCGCAGCCCGTGATGCGACAGTTCGCCGCGCATCCCGGTCTCGGCGATCAGCCGGTCCGGGCGGCCGGTCAGCAGAGACAGCACCCGGCTCTCCGCCACGTCCACCCGGTCGGCCGCGAGCAGCAGCAGCCAGTGCGCGGCGCGGCCCTCGCTGTACTTGGCGTACGAGTACTTGCGGATCGCCCCGGACAGCCCGCGCGGCGGGCAGGACGTGCCGAAGACCGGGGTGAGGAACTTGTGCTCGATCGAGCGTTCCCGCGGCCACCGCTCCGGCTGGCGTTCCGGGAACTCCCAGTGCGCGCCGCTCAGATCCGGGTCGAAAACCTCCTGCGGCACCGACGGCCGGTCCTTCGGGTCCAGGTCGGCGCCCCAGCCCGGGATCCGGGCGCGCAGCTCGTCGCTGGACTCGGCCAGCTTGGGCTTGTCCGGTGTGTAGGCCATGACGTCCTCTCCCCTACGCGGCGTTCGGCACGATGATCGGCTTGATGCAGTCGTCCAGCTTCGCCGAGAAGATGTGGTATCCCTCGGCGATGTGCTCCAGCGGGATCCGGTGCGTGACCAGGTCGCTGGGCTTGAGGTAGCCGTTGCGGACGTGCTCGAACAGGCGCGGCCACTGGCGTTTCACCGGGCACTGGTTCATCCGCAGGGTGAGCCCCTTGTTCATGGCGTCACCGAACTTGACAGCGCTGCACATCGGTCCGTAGGCGCCCATCACCGAGACGGTGCCGCCTTTGCGTACCGAATCGATCGCCCAGTTGAGCGCGACCGGTGAGCCGCCCTGCAGCTTGAGCTTCGCGGCCGTGACGTGCTGCAGCAGGTTGCCGTCGGCCTCGGCGCCGACGGCGTCGATGGCCACGTCGGCGCCGAGATGATCGGTGATCTTCTTCATGTGCACGACGATGTCGTCGTACTCGGCGAAGTTGTACGTCTCGGCGTGCGCGAACGTGCGGGCCTTCTCCAGCCGGTAGTCCAGGTGGTCGATGACGATCACCCGTCCAGCGCCCATCAGCCAGGCCGACTTGGCAGCGGAGAGCCCGACCGGGCCGGCGCCGAAGACCACCACCGTGTCGCCCTCGACGATGTCGCCGAGCTGGGCGCCGAAGTATCCGGTGGCCACCGCGTCGGTGAGCAGCACCGCGTCGTCCTCGTCCATCCACTCCGGGATCGGGCTCGGCCCGACGTCGGCGAACGGCACCCGGACGAACTCCGCCTGGCCGCCGTCGTAGCCGCCGCAGGTGTGCGAGTAGCCGTAGATGCCGCCGACCGCGGTGGCGTTGGGGTTGACGTTGTGGCAGTTGGAGTACAGGCCGCGGGCGCAGAAGAAGCAGGAGCCACAGAAGACGTTGAACGGCACCATCACCCGGTCGCCGGGTTTGAGCCGCTGCACCGACGGGCCGACCTCGTCGACCACGCCGACGAACTCGTGGCCGAAGGTCATCCCGACCCGGGTGTCCGGCATCATCCCGTGGTAAAGGTGCAGGTCGGAGCCGCAGATGGCGGCACGGGTCACCCGGACGATCGCGTCGTTCGGGTGTTCGATCGCCGGCCGGTCCTTCTCCTCGACGCGCACGCGGTACGGACCGCGGTAAACCATGGCTTGCATCAGCGCCTCCTGCAGCGGCCGGCATCGGATCTGCCGCAGCACTGGCTACCCCCGGGCAACGCCGGCAAACAGCGACGCCGGCTTCGGTCCCTTGCCCGTCCTCTGCTGCGACCCCCGTGACTACGCCCGTGACGGTCACTGGGGCGATCGGGGGCATCCGCACGCGAGCGTGAAGGGGACACAGACACGACAGAAAGACGGGAACGCCATGCGGAAGCTGGACGTCAGGTTCGACAGTCAGGGCATCGAACTCGCCGCGAACCTCTACCTGCCCGACGGCGCGGGCGAGCGACCGCTGCCGGCCGTCGTGGTCGGCCACCCGGGTACCGGGGTCAAGGAACAGGCCGCGGGCCTGTACGCCTCGCTACTCGCCGAGCGCGGCTTCATCACGATCGCGTTCGACGCCGCCTACCAGGGGGAATCGGCCGGGCTGCCGCGCGGGCTGGAGGACCCGGCGCACCGCATCGAGGACCACAAGGCCGCGGTGAGCTACCTGACCACCCGCCCCGAGGTCGACGCCGACCGCATCGGTCTGCTCGGCATCTGCGCCTCCGGCGGCTACGGACTCAACGCCGCGGCGAGCGACCACCGCGTCAAGGCCGTCGCCACGGTCAGCGGCGTCGACATCGCCCGCCAGTTCCGCCATGGCGCCGACGGCGACCAGGACCCGGCCGTCTTCCAGGGCATGCTCGACGCGGCCGCCGCGGCGCGCACGGCCGAGGCCGCCGGCCAGGGCGAGCAGACCTTCCAGCTGTTCCCCGACACCATCGAGCAGGCCCGCGCGCTCGGTGGTCAGCACGGCTACGAGGGCTTCGAGTACTACTGCACCCCGCGCGGCGGGCACCCGCGCTCGACCAAGCGGCTGACCTGGACCAGCATCGACCACCTCGCGCTGTTCGACGCGTGGGCCGCGGTCCCGCTGATCGGGCCGCGCCCGGTCCTGGTCATCGTCGGCCGGCGCGCGGTGACCGCGTGGATGAGCATCGACTCGTTCCAGCGGGCGGTCGGCCCCAAGAGGCTGGTCTTCATCGACGGCGCCAGCCACGTCGACCTCTACGACAAGCGCGACTACGTCGATCCGGCCGTCGACGAGCTCGACGCCTTCTTCACCACCAACCTTGCCGCCGCGCCCGAACCGGTCGCGGCCTGACCGAACGTCGTCCCACTCCCCGATGTCCGGGCTGAGCGCCGGCGCCGCACGCCGTGAAGCGTGCGGCGCCGGGCGTGTCGCGTCAGTGGTGGGCGGGAACCACGGCGTGGCCGCGACCCCGGGCGATGAGCCACCGGTTCACCGGGACGGTCACCACGAAGGCAACCGCGAGGGCGAAGGCCAGTGACAGCCAGAAGGTGAGGGAGGCGAGTCCGGCGTCCATCGCTCCGGGGATGGCCAGCAGCACCAGGTTGTCGACGAGTTCCATCACGGCGATGGACAGGGTGTCGGCCACCAGCGCGATGCGGATGGCCTGACGCCAGGGCAGGCCGGTCCGGACCACGCGGCGTGCGGTCAGAGCGTAGCCGAACAGGAACGCCAGCGTGACCGCGAGGGCGATGGTGGCGCCGTCGCTGAGGCCCAGGGTGGTGCCGATGGCCATGCCGAGGACTTCGCCGATGGCGCAGCCGGTCAGGCAGTGCAGGGTGGCGCTGATCGCCATGTTCCACCCCGCGCCCGCCGCGGCATGGTGGGCATGCTCGCTCAAGATCAAAACCTTTCCGGGTACGGCTAATGGAAGCGTTGGATGAACGTGAGGGCGGTGTCGGCGACTTCGCGCCAGCCGCTGTCGATGGTCAGCGAGTGACCGCGGCCGGGGATCTCGACGATCTCGGTGATGCCGGGGTTGTCCTTCTGCTGTTTGTAGGAGGCGTTGGCGATGGCCCACGGCACGGTGTGGTCCTTCTCCCCCGAGATGATCAGCAGCGGGCCGCGGTCCGGGTTGCCGGTGTCGACCTTGACCTCGGTCCACGGGTTGAGGTTCGCGGTGGCGGCCTGGAACAGCGGCTCGCCGGAGGCCGGGACCGCGTAGGTCGCGTACAGCTGCCGGGCCTCGTCCTCGGTGACGGCGTTCGCGAAGCCGTAGCGGAACTGGTCGTAGGTCAGCGGCACGGCCCGGTGGTAGTTGGCGGGGTTGCCGATCACGACGCTGGCGACCCGCAACGCGGAGATCGGCAGCGGCAGCACGCCCCGAAACGGCGCCGGGTCGATCGCCACCGACGCGGCGGACAGGCCGCGGCCGGCGCTGATCTGGGTGAGCAGCCCGCCGAACGAGTGGCCGATGATCGCCGGTTTGCGGTCCAGCTTGCCGATCAGGTCGCAGAAGTGGTCGGCGACCTGCCCGACGCTCTTGTTCGCGAACACCTCCGGGTGGGCGTTGGCCTGCTCCACCGTGTCCGGGTCGTCCGGCCAGCCCGGCAGCACCGGGGCGTAGCCGGCCTCGGCGAACACCTCGGCCCACCGCTGCCAGCTGGTCGGCAGCAGCCACAGCCCATGGATGAACACGACCGGCGGTTTCCCGGAGGCGTTGGCGGCTTCGATCTGGGCCAGGTCGGTCTGCAGGCTCATGTCAGTTCTCCTTCAGGGCGGTGCGCAGGAACGCGATGGCCTGGCTGATGGCGGCGCGGGCGGCGTGGGTGTCACGCAGCGCGTTGAGCATCACGAAGTCGTGGATGATCCCCTGGTAACGCACGGCGGTCACCGGGACGCCGGCGGCGCGCAGCTTGGCGGCGTACGCCTCACCCTCGTCGCGCAGCACATCGGCCTCGGCGGTGATGATCAATGCCGGCGGCAGGCCGGCGAGCTGGCCGGTCGTCGCTCGCAGCGGCGACGCGGTGATCTGCGCGCGCTGGGCCTCGTCGGTGGTGTACTGGTCCCAGAACCAGCGCATGGCGTCACGGCGCAGGAAGTAGCCCTCGGCGAACTGCTCGTAGGAGCCGGTGTCGAAGTTCGCGTCGGTGACCGGGTAGAACAGCACCTGCGCGGCCAACCTCAGATCGCCGCGCTCCTTGGCCATCAGGGTCAGCGCGGCGGACATGTTGCCGCCCACCGAGTCACCCGCGACCGCGATCCGCGAAGCATCCAGGCCGTGCTCGGCGCCGTGCTCGAGCACCCATCGGGCGACCGCGTAGTTCTCCTCGATCGCCGTCGGATACTGCGCCTCCGGCGACAGGCTGTAATCGGGGAAGACCACCGCCGCCCCGGCTCCGGCGGCCAGCTCCCGGGCCAGCCGGTCGTGGGTGTGGTTGTTGCCGAACACCCAGCCGGCTCCGTGGATGTAGAGGATCACCGGCAGCGGACCGTCGGCGCCGTCGGGCCGGAAGATCGTCAAGGCGGGCTCGGTGAACGACACCTTCGTCGTTCCCGGCACCTCCACCTCAGGACTCTGCACCTCGTCGACGGTCTTGCGACCGGCGACCGGGCCGAGATCGAACAGATACGGCGGGTTCGCCGTCGCGTCGGCGAACGCCTGCGCGGCAGGCTCCAGCACGGGGTGGGACATCATGTCTCTCCTGGAAATCGGGTGTGTCAGGACTGCAGGAAAGCCAGCAGATCAGCGTTGAACCGCTCGGCGTGGGTTTCGGTGAGCCCGTGCGCGGCGCCGGGATAGAGCAGCAGCGACGCCCGGTCGAGCAGCGCCGCGGTGGCCCGGCCCGCGGTGTCGGCCGGGGCGATCCGGTCGGCGTCGCCGTGCACGATCAGCGTCGGCACCCGGCAGGCCGCCACGTCGGCGTGCAGGTCGACCGCGGTGCAGGCGGCGAGAGCGGCGTACGCGTTGTGCGCCCCGGCCTGCAGCGCCTGCCACTGGAAGGCCAGCCGGACCCCGGCGGAGACCCCGTCGCGTCCGTAGTAGACGTCCGCGGCCAGGTCGGCGTAGAGCTGGGCGCGGTCGCGCAGCGAACCCTCCAGCAGCGCGGCGGCGACCGCCGCCGGGACACCGCCCGGGGTGACGGTCGAGGCCAGCACCAGCCGCTGCACCCGGTCGGTGCCGTGCCGCCGCAGATAACGGCAGACCTCGGCGGTCCCGGTGGAGCTACCGACCAGGCTGAACGCGCCGAGCTCCAGGTGCTGGACCACCAGCGCCAGGTCGTCGGCGTAACCGTCCAGATCGTTGCCGTCCCAGGTCTGCGCGGACCGGCCGTGCCCGCGCCGGTCATAGGCGATGACGCGGAACCCGTGCCGGGCCAGGAACAGGGCCGGCACCTCCCACTGGTCGCTGTGCCGCGGCCAGCCGTGACTCAGCACCACGACGGGTCCGCCGCACGGTCCCCAGTCCCGGTAGTACAGCTGCGCGCCGTCCTCGGCGATCACGTAACCCACGCAGCGATCTTCGGTGCCGCGGGAACCGCGCCGAAACACGTGATTCGTAGTCTTGGGACGGGGCAGCTCGTGGGAGCGTGGCGCTGTTAGTGTCGCGCTCGGCTACGACGCGACAACGGGGATGTGCATGGCCGGGGTGCCAGTGATCGGCCGCGAGACCGAGCGGGAACTACTGTCTTCCAGCCTCCGGGCTGTTCGGCGCGAGGCGAGCCGGGTGCACGTGGTCACCGGTGATCCGGGCGTCGGCAAGACCGCCCTGATCGAGTCGGTTCTCGCCGACATGCCGGAGATGCGGCTGCTGCGGTTGCGCGGCGTTCAGGTCGAGCAGGATCTGCCGTTCGCCGCTGTGCAACGGCTGTTGCGCGGACACGAGGAACGGGTGGCCGCGCTGCCCGACCCGTACCGTGAGCCGCTGCTCGCCATCGTCGGGATGGAGCTGGACCGGCAGGTCAACCGGGCCGTGCTCGGCATGGCCCTGCTCGCGCTGCTGACCGAGTTGAGCGCCGCGGGACCGGTCGTCTGCTGGGTCGACGACGCGCACTGGCTGGACACCGAGTCCGCCGCGGCGCTGACGTTCGTCGCGCGCAGGTTGCGGAGCGAGCGCATCGCCATGCTGTTCGCGACCCGGCCCGACAGCGGGCCGGCCGTGTTCACCGACCTGCCGGCGCTGCCGCTCGGCGGGCTCGCCGCCGAACCGGCGCGCCAGCTGCTGCGCAGCGTCGTCGAGCAGCCGGTCGACGCCGGCGTCGCCGACCGGATCGTCACCGCGGTCGGCGGCAATCCGCTGGCCATCGTCGACCTGTCCCGCGAACTGACCACCGGCCAGCTGACCGGCCGGTCCGCGCTGCCCGAGCCGGTGCCGGTCGGCGACACCCTGGAGCAGCACTACCTGCGGCACGTCGAGCGGCTGCCCGACGACACCCGCCTGTGGTTGCTGATCGCCGCCGCCGAGGACACCGGCGACGGCGCGACGATCGCCCGGGCGGCGCAGGCCCTCGGCCTGCAGGCATCCAGCGCGGAGCCGGCCGAGCAGGCCCGGTTGATCAGGTACGGCGGGTACGTCGAGTTCCGTCATCCGCTGGTCCGGGCGGCCGTCTACAACGCCGCCAGCACCGTACAGCGGCGCCGGGTCCATGCCGCGCTGGCCGGTGCCCTGTCCGGCGCACGTGACGCCGAGCGGCGGGTGTGGCACCTGGCGGCCGCCGCGGACGGTCCCGACGAGACGGTCGCCGCCCAGCTGGAGGCTGCCGCGGAGCGGACCGGCGACGCCGGCGGGTCGACCGGCCGGGCTGCGCTGCTGGTGCGCGCCGCTGCCCTGTCCGGCGAGGGTGAGGGCCGCATCGCCCGTACCCTCGCGGCGCTGGAGTCGTCGGTGCGCGCGGGCGCGTACGTACAGGCTGATGCCCTGTTGCAGAGCCTGGCCGGTCACCGGCTGGCGGGAGCGGCCCGCGGCCGCGTCCTGGTCGCCTCCGCGCGCACCGCGGTGATGTTGTCCGCACCGGGTGCCGGCGCCCGGCGCCCGGCGATGCTGATGGAGGCGGCGTCCGCGTTCGGTGGTGGCCTCGCCTGCCGCGACGCCCTGTTCGAGGCGTTCCTGGAGGCGCTCACCGCCGACGACCTGATCGAGGGCACCAGCCTGCCCGCCATCGCCCGGCGCGTCCGCGACAGCGCCGGCGATCTGCCGGGCACCGTCGGATGTCTGCTTCTCGCGCACGCCACCGCGGTGCTCGACGGCGTCGCGGCCGCCGCCGGGCCGCTGCGTGACGCCGTGCGCGGCTACCTGGACCCGTCGATGTCGGACGACGACGTCATCCTGGCGGCGCGCGCCGCGATGTGGGCGGCGCATCTGCTGTGGGACAGCGACCTGCGGCTGCGTGTCCTGGATCGGGCGGAAACCGTGATGCGTCGCCGCGGCGCCCTGTTCGACCTGGTCCATCTGCTCAACAGCCGGGCGATCTGCATCACCGACGAGGGGCGCCTGCGCACCGCCACCGCGCTGATGAGCGAGGCCGAGCAGGTGCGGTTGTCGATCGAGATGGCGCCGCACATGGTCGGCTACCACCTGGTCAACCCGGAACTGGCGGCGCTGCTCGGCGAGGAGACCCTGCTGCGCGAGCAGCACGAGGCCGCCGTCGCCGGCATGACCTATGTCGGTGCGGGTGCGCTGGTCACCTCTCACCGGATCGCCCTGATGCTGCTGGAGATCTCCCGCGGTGACTATCCGGCGGCGGATGTGATCGCGCGACGCCTCGACCACGGACCGTCGACGCGGACCGGCATCCGCGCGCTGCCCGACCTGGTGGAGTGCGCTTCCCGGGTCGGCGACCGGGGCCGGGCCCGCGGATTGCTGGCCCGGTTCGCCGAGCACGCCCGGGCCGGCGGCACCGACCGCGCGGCCGGGCTGCTGGCCCGCTGCCAGGCTCTGGTCAGCACCGACGAGACGGCCGAGCGGCACTATCTGCGGGCTGTCGAGTGTTCCGCGGCCGTCCCTCTCGACCTGGCGCGCACCCACCTGCTCTACGGCGAGTGGCTGCGCCGGCAACGCCGGCGCCGGGACGCGCGCAGCCAGCTGCGTGCCGCGGCGGACCTGTTCGACACCATCGGCGCGCGCCTGTTCGGCGACCGGGCCCGCAGCGAGATCGAGGCCACCGGCCATCGGGTTCCGGCGCGCCCGGCAAGCGGGAGTGACGCGCTCACACCGCAGGAGACGGCGGTGGCCGAGCTGGCCCGGACCGGCGCCACCAACCATGACATCGCCAACCGGTTGTTCATCTCGCCGAACACCGTCGACTACCACCTGCGCAAGGTGTTCCGGAAGCTGGCGGTGACGTCACGGCGCCAACTCGACGACGTACTCCCCCGCGATTCCTGATCATGTCCGCGGCCGCGTGCCAATGCGGTGGTGACCGGCACCGCCATGGAGACCGACGGCCTCGGCGCCGAGTTCGGTGCTCAGCGACGGCCATCGACAGTTCACTCATAGACACCATCAATGCCTCCGGAAGGCAGGGGTGGTCCTGGAAAGCTGAACCTGCATCTTGAATCGAGACAACTCTCCGCTGATGTCTGCCAGGCCCGTTTCCTGCACACGTGAACGGATGAACAATTGGCATAACTGAGGCTTGAAGTGCGGCAACGTTCACCGGCATAAGATCCGCTCTATTACGCTGCCACTCGAACGGTGGAAAACCGTAGCTAAGCACCTTTACGCTCACGTACATGGACGTGGAGCATTCCGCGGGGCGTTTTCGCAGGAATCGATCACTCATCGCGTGGTCACTACTGACGATGGCCCTTGTCGCCGTCTGCGCAGTATTGGTTAGTGCGGATCCTCGCGGCTTCGGCGCCGACCACCTCTGGGTCAACACCGACTACCGGACCAAGCTTGCCCCTTTCTACGACGGCAAGAAGATCTTCGGCCAATGGGCACTCCTGGAAAATCAGTGGGACGCAGAGCAAATCAAGACCCGGTGTCCGGATTTGACCGATGAGATTCCCATGAACAACCAAGGGCGCAACGGTAAGGACATTATCGAGATCGACTTGGACGGCCATCGCTACTGCATCCTTCAGGGCGAGACCGTCACCGTCGACGACTTGGAGATCGGGCTTGTAGGGATATCCAGGGATTGGGTTTCCATGCCTGATCCCGCGACCGGCGAACAGATTCCTTTCGGAAATGCCGAACTTACGCTTCAGCGCACCAATCAGCCACTTCTCGCCACAGGCCTGTTGCTGGCCACCGCGCTCGTTGGCGTGACGCTTGCCAAGTTGATCGATACGGTCACTGCCGGCTCGTCAAAGAACCGAACATCGCGCAGGAATGAGCTCAACGACACGGTGCACTGACCGGGTAGGCAAGGTCGGGGCGGCGTCGCCGCGATCCACCAGGATCGTCTCAGCGTCTGCGCCGCCGGGGACGATCGCCGAGGCCAGGCGCGCTGCCGAGCTAGTGGGGCGCCGGCCGTAGCCGGGTCGCGGGCGCGGTGCCGGCACCGGAACTTCCCCTTCGTCGAGAGCACGCGAGCACCCGCCGACCGGGACGGGCGTGCTCGCGTGGGTCGTTCAGCAGCGACGCGCCGCCGGCTGCAGCGACGGGCTCACCCAGCCGTTCTCGGCCGGGTTGATGGTCAGGCCGGGCGGCACGATCTCGTCGATGCGGTCCAGCACGTCGCCGGAGAGCACGACGTCCGCGGCGGCGAGCTGGGACTCCAGGTGATCCATGGTGCGCGGACCGATGATCGGCGCGGTGATCGCCGGGTGGCGCAGCACGAACGCGATCGCCAGCTGGATCAGCGTCAGCCGGGCGTCGTCGGCCAGCCGGGCGAGCTGCGCGGCCGCCTCGAGCTTGCGCTGGTTCTCCGGCAGCGACAGGTCGAAGCGGGCGGCGGGGCGCTTACGCGCCTGCGACATCGGGCCTTCCTGCGCGTCCTTGCGGTAGAGGACGGACAGCCAGCCCCCGGCCAGCGGACTGTACGGGATGACGCCCATCCCATACCGCTGGGTGACCAGCAGCACCTCGTTCTCGATGTTGCGTACCAGGATGTTGTACGGCGGCTGCTCGGTGACGAACCGCTCCCGGCCTCGTCTTTCCGCGACCCACTGCGCCTCGACCATCGTCGACGGCGGGAACGTGGAGTGGCCGAGGTAGCGGATCTTGCCGGCGCGCGGACGAGGTCGGTCAGCGCGCCCAGGGTCTCGTCGAGGTCGACCGCCGGGTCCCATCGGTGGATCTAGTAGAGGTCGAGGTAATCGGTGCCAAGCCGGCGCAGCGAGTCCTCCACCGACTTCATGATCCACCGGCGTGAGCCGCCGCGGTGATGAATGATCTTGATGCTCTCGTCGTGGTCCTTGGTGCCCCAGTCACCGAACATCATGGTGCCGAGGCACAGCTTTCTGACGTGGACGCCCGTGCGTCCCAGCGGTCGCAGTTCCATGGTGAAATGCCTCTCTGGTCACTCGGTGGGCAGCAGCCGGATAGTCACCGCGGGCGCGTCGGGGCCGGTGACGGAGCCGACGATCGCGGGGCCGTACCGGTCGTACTTGCGGTGATCGGCCGCGTCGATTGCCGTCCTGCGTGCCCGGCTCGGCCTCGCGGATGCGTCCGATGCCGGAGGCCCGGGCGCGGCGGAACCAGCGTTCGCCATCAGTCCAGGTCATCGAAAGTTCCTCTCAGGGGCGGACGAGGACCTTGAGCGCCGCGCGGTCGACCATCGCCCGGCAGGCGTCCGGGGTCTGCTCCAGGCTCCTTAAGCGTCCCGGAGTCGCGGCAGGATCGAGCAAGCCACCCGGCGGCGTACTGCCGAACCTGGCCAGGTTGCTCTTTCTCGATCCATCACGCGGTCAGGAACCGACGTGGATGCCGGGCCGGTTCGCCGGGTCCGGCTCGTGCTTACGGATGATCTCGCGGGTGACCGGAGCGGTGTCGCCGCGCCCGAGCAGGAAGTACCGGACCATGTGCACGAGCGGGCTGCCCTCCGCCCAGGCGAAGTAGCAGTGCGGCCGCACGCCGGTGGTGTCGCGCAGCGTGAGCAGGATCGCGGCGATCGCGTTCGGCGCGGCCGGCGCCTCGGCGCGCAGCACCCGGTGGCCGTCGATCTGGACGCCGCGCACGGTGAGGGTGTTGCTGAACTCCGACGGGTCGATCACGTCGATCTCCAGGAAGATCACGTCGGCGCTGCCCGGCACCGGGTTGTCGTAGCGCTGCTCACGTTCCTTCTGCTCGTACTCGGCGGCATCGCCGGCCTGCCGCCGGTTGGTGATGAGATTGATACGCCCGTCGTAGCGCAGCGTGTCGGTGATGAATCGGCGGGCGGCCTCGTCGAACTCGATGCGGTCGGCGCGCAGCTCGGTGGTGCGGGCGACCCGGGAAACCAGCGAGACGGTGACGATCCCGGCGATGAACAGGCCGGAGATCGCGATGCCGTCGGGCTTCTCGAGGATGTTCTCGATCAGGGCGTACAGCAGCACCGCGGTGAGCAGGCCGAAGCCGATGGTGGCCAAGCCGCGCCGATGCCGCACCGCCCACACGGTGACCGCGAACGCGCCGGAGACCATCATCGCGAGGATGCCGGTGGCGTAGGCGCCGGACTGGGCGTTGACGTCGGCGCCGAACGCGATGGTGATGATCACGCTGATCGCGGTGTAGACGAGCACGACCGGCCGTACCGCGCGGCCCCACTCCGGCGCCATGCCGTAGCCGGGCAGATAGCGGGGCACGATGTTGACCAGCCCGGCCATGGCCGAGGCACCGGCGAACCACAGGATCAGGATCGTGGAGATGTCATAGGCGGTGCCGATCGCCTCGCCGAGCTGTTCGTGGGCCAGCCACGCCAGGGCTCGCCCGTTGGCCGCGCCGCCCGGCGCGAACTCCTCGGCGGGAATCAGCACGGTGGTGACGACGCTCGCCGCCAGCAGGTAGACGCTCATGATGACCGCGGCCGTGGTGAGCAGTTTGCGGCTGTTGCGGACTCGCGATCGCATCCGCTGCTGCTCGTCGGCGCCGTCCGCGGCGACCAGCGGCATCATGCTGACCCCGGTCTCGAACCCGGACAGGCCGAGCACCAGCAGCGGGAAGGCGAGCACCGCGGGGCCGAGCACCCCGAGGCCACCACCGAGGTCGGTCAGCGCCGCCGTCCACGTCGACCACGCCGACGGGTCGGCCGCGATCTCGGCGAACCCGGCCCCGATGATCAGCGCGTTGAGGGCGAGGAAGACCGCCACCAGCGGGATGGCCACGCTGACCGCCTCGCTGAACCCCAGCAGGAAAACCCCACCGAGTACGAGCAGCAGCGCCACCGTCAGCGCGACCTCGTGCCCGTGCAGGAATCCCGGCAGGTACGGGTTCTCCACCATGTGCACGGACGCGTCCGCCGCCGACAGGGTGATCGTGATGATCCAGGAGGTGGCCACGAAACCGAGCAGGATCAGCACGAACAGCTTGCCCCGCCAGAACGGCAGCAGCCGCTCCAGCATCGCGATCGAGCCGGCGCCGTGCGGGCTCTCGTTCGCCACCCGCCGGTACATCGGCAGAACCCCGAACAGGGTCAACGCCACGATCAGCAGCGTGGCCAGTGGAGAGACCGCGCCGGCCGCGGCGACCGCGATCGCCGGCACGTAGGCCAGGCTGGAGAAGTAGTCGACTCCGGTCAGGCACATGACCTTCCACCAGGAGTGCTGTTCGGCGTGCGCCTCCCCCGCCGCCGGACCGACCGGCTGGACCTGGTGCCGCAACAGCCATCCCGCGAATCCGTACGAGGGGGGTAGCCGTCGCTCCGGCGACTCGACCACCGCCGGGATCACCGGGTCCGCCGCCGGTGTCGTGGTATCCATCTGGGTCTTTCCGTCCGTTGCACGTTCTGGCACGGCCGTTCACGCTACGTCCCGGTTCTGCCCTCGACCGCCTTCCCGGCAGCGCCGGGGCGTATAAAGAGCGTTAATAAACTGCCGGCCAGCCGCCGGGCGAGGCGCTGAGCGGTGCCCGGGGTGAATCATGGGCCGGTGGAGTCGACCTGGGCACAGTTGCTGGTGGGCGTACTGGCAATCGTCGGTGTGTTCCTGGCCTTCGTCCTCGGAGTGGGGCTGCTGGTCTGGTCGCCGCTGTCGCGGCCGGCGCCGGCGCCAGCGCCGGCCCGGAGGCGGCGCGGTGCGCGGTTGCGGTCGCTGCTCCACCATCTCTGGCTGCGGGCGCGCGCAGAGGTACGGCGCTGGCACACCCCGGCCGCGGTGAGTGTCCTGTTGCGGCAGGCGGTGGCACATCCCGCGCGCATGGTGGTGCTCGGCTTCGCCGCCGCCGTGGTGGTCGGCTCGATGGCGCTGTCACTGCCGTTCGCCACCGCCGGCGGCCACCGCGCGGACCTGGTGACCGCCGTGTTCACCGCCACCTCGGCGGTGTGTGTGACCGGCCTGGTCATCGAGGACACGGCGACGTACTGGTCCGGGTTCGGCGAAGGGGTCATCCTCGCGCTGATCCAGATCGGCGGGTTCGGGATCATGACCCTGGCGTCGCTGCTCGGCCTGCTCGTCGCCCGCCGGCTGCGGATGCGGCTGCAACTCGGCACCCAGGCCGAGACCAAGAGCATCGGCGTCGGTGACGTGCGCCGGGTCGTCCTCAACGTCCTGCGGATCAGTGTCGGCGTCGAGGTCGCGGTGGCCGCGATCCTGACCTGGCGGTTCGCCGACGGTTACGGCCGCGCTCCGGGGCACGCCCTCTACCTGGGCGTCTTCCATGCGGTGTCGGCGTTCAACAACGCCGGGTTCGGCCTTTACGCCGACTCGCTGATGGGCTTCGTCGCCGACCCGATGATCTGCCTGCCGCTGTGCGCAGCGGTGGTGATCGGCGGCATCGGCTTTCCCGTGCTGTCCGAGCTACGCCGTGAACTGCGCACTCCGCGCCGCTGGTCGATCCACACCAAGATCACCCTGGGGATGACCGGGCTGCTGCTCACCGCCGGATGGCTGGCCATCGGCGTCGCCGAGTGGTCGAACGCGGCTACCCTGGGCCGGCTCGGCCTGGTGGACAAGCTGCACGCCAGCTTCGTCGCCTCGGTGATGACCCGCACCGCCGGCTTCAACAACCTCGACATGTCCCAGCTGCGCGACATCACCCTGCTCGTCCACGACGCGCTGATGTTCATCGGCGGCGGCAGCGCGGGCACCGCGGGCGGCATCAAAGTCACCACCTTCGCCCTGCTCGGGTTCGTCATCCTCGCTGAGATCCGCGGTGAACCCAGCGTGCACGCCCTCGGTCGGCGGCTGCCCGCCGGAGTGCAGCGGCAGGCGCTGACCGTCGCGCTGCTCAGCGTCGGCGTCATCGCGACGTCCACCCTGGCCCTGCTCGCTCTGACCCCGTTCTCGCTGGACCGGGTGCTGTTCGAGACGATCTCGGCGTTCGCCACCGTGGGGCTCTCCACCGGCATCACCGCCCACGTCGGCACCGCCGGGCAGGTCATCCTGATCCTGCTGATGTTCATCGGCAGGCTCGGCCCGATCACCGCCACGGCAGCACTCGCGCTGCGGGAACGCACCCGCCGCTACGAACTACCCGAGGAGCGACCCATCGTTGGCTAGGAAGACGACCGACAACCGTATCGTCGTGCTCGGCCTGGGCCGCTTCGGCGGCTCCCTCGCCCTGGAGCTGATGCGCCAGGACTGGGAGGTGGTCGGCATCGACTCCGATGCCGCGGTGGTGCAGAGCTACGCCGACCAGCTCACCCACACCGCCATCGCGAACACCACCGACGAACAGGCGCTGCGCCAACTCGGTGTGCACGAGACCGCCCACGCCGTGGTCGGCATCGGCACCGACCTCGAGGCCGGGATCCTCACCACCTCGCTGCTGGCCGACCTGGGCGTGCCCAACATCTGGGCCAAGGCCATCAGCCGGCAGCACGCCCGGATCCTGCAGCGCGTCGGCGCCCACCACGTGGTGCTGCCCGAACACGAGATGGGCGAACGTGTCGCCCACCTGGTCACCGGCCAGATCCTCAACTTCATCGAGTTCGAGGACGACTACGCCCTGGTCAAGACGCTGGCGCCGGAGGAGGCATACGACCGGACCCTGGCCGACGCGGGGCTGCGCGCCAAGTACGGCGTCACCGTCGTATCGATCAAACGGCCGGGCGAGGAGTTCACCTACGCCACCGCCGACACCACCGTCTACGCCGGTGACATCCTCATCGTGGCCGGCCGCACCCGCGCCGTGGAGACCTTCGCCAACCTGGCCTGATACCCGGAGCGCGGCTGCCGTACAGGGCTGCAGGATCCGGTCGCGCCGGCGGCTGAATTGTGTTGCCGGGGCGGACGAGAAGACGCACCTTCTCACCCGCCCCGGCGGATCCGGGTGTCTGCAGCCACCTGCGAGCGGCGTCTCGAAGCCGCTAATCTCCTACAGGAATGCCGTGGTAGCTGGTGCTCCACCTGCCGTTCTCATACCAGACGGTGTAGAGCATCCCGTCAATCCCGCGGCCGGACACCTGAAACTGGTTGCCGTAAACGGCTAGGTCCGGGATACCGATGAACGCTCCGGGGAGCTTCTCTCGGTTCCACGTGTCACCGTTGGTGCCCCACCAGTGCCAGATGATGCTGTTGTCGTTGCCGCGGGCGACGATGTGCATGGCGCCGTGGTATTCGATCATTGCGGGTGTGCCGATCACCGCGATGTCAGGGTCGACGAGTTTGGGAGACGTCCAGGCCGGCGGACGTCGTAGCGCAACGGGTCAGGGCCGCCGACTCCAGGGGCGTGTCGGCTGAAGCACCGCCTCGCTCAGCGCTTTCGACCGCAGGTGGCTGATCTGCTGGTACTGGGGGTCGGTGATCATGCGAGCGAAGTCCTTCCGGGACGGATAGCGCACCAACAGGACCGCGTCCCATTGCTGACCCGGCTCGGCGATCAGCGCACTGGTGCCGTCACCGGCGTAGACGACCTCGACTCCGAAGCGCGGTGCGATCTGCTCACCGAAGGCCTTCGCATACTGCTGATACAGATCCCGGCCGCCTTCGGCGAAACGCAGCAGGTTGAGCATCACCACCGGCTGGTCCGGCTCGTCGGCGAGGAAAGCGGTCAGGAAATCGCCCTCGGCATCCACAGCCATCGACATGCCTCTCTCTCGACGCCCCGCGCAAGTATCGCGAGCCACCCCCGGCCACGGTCACACCAACCGGAGTGGGATTTTGCACTCCTAGTGCAAGTGTCGGATGACCTCGCGTTCCGGCACGTCCTAACGATGACGGCGGCTCCGGCCCGTGCGGTCACCGCGGCGCAAGCGGTCTTAGCGCGGCACGGCCCGGCATTGCCGGTCAAGAAACGTGGCTGGTCAGATGCTCTTGTGGTGGTAACAGCCCACTAGCACGCGCAAGTTATAGTGTACGGATTCGACCGAGCGAGCCTTGCGAGGGACACCGTGACACGGCGCATCACTGCCGCCGACATCGCCGAGGCGGCCGGCGTCTCGCGCGCGACGGTCGGGTTCGTGCTCAACAACACCCCTGGACAGAAGATCTCCGACGGGACCAGGGATCGGGTGTTGTCGGCGGCCAGCCGGCTCGGGTACCGGCCGCACCGGGCCGCACAGACCCTGGCCCGTGGCCGCAGCCGTCTGGTGTTGCTGGTGCTGCCGGACTGGCCGCTGGATCACAGCATGCGCCAGTATCTCGAGGAGGCCGCCCACACGCTCGACGAGGCCGGATACTCGCTGGTCACCTACACCCGGCATCCCGGCGATCAGAGCCGGCCGCTGTGGGAGTCCCTCGATCCGGACGTGGTCGTCGGCTTCGGGGCGTTTGACACCGAGACCGTGGCGTCGTTACGGGCCAGCGGCATCACCAAGATCTACCCGAATCCCGATCATCAGCCTGACGAGGCCGCCGCCTCCTCGGTCACGACGGGCACCTGCCTGCAGGTCGAGCACCTGCACGGGCTGGGCCACCGGCGCCTCGCGTTCGCCGGCACCACCGATCCGCGTCTCAGCTCGCTCAAGGGGCAACGCCTGGCGACCGCCCGCGAGTGCGCACGCCGGCTGGGCCTCGACGACCCAGCGGCCCGCGACGTCGACCACCGCGACGACTCGGCCACCAAAGCGGTCGCGGAGTGGCGGGCACAGGGCGTGACCGCCGTGGTGGCGTACAACGACGACATCGCGGCCACCGTGGCCGGCGCCGCCCTGCGTGCCGGCTTGTCCGTGCCTGGCGACCTCTCAGTGATCGGGCACGACGACAGTCCGCTGGCCGCGATGTTCGTGCCGGCGCTGTCGAGCGTGCGGATGGACACCATCGGCGTCGGCCGGCACGTGGCGCAGGAGGCCCTGCACCTGGCCGACGGGCGCCCGGCGCCCGGCGGCGCACCGGACGTGGCGGCGAACCTGGTTCCTCGCGAGTCCACCGCCACGCCGCGCGGCTGAGTCAGCGCTACCGCAGCCACGTCACTGTGCGGCGCAACGTCCGCTGCTGTGCCGGTGACCATCACGGCTGAGCTGGCTTTGCCGGGGTTCCGGAAGCGCGGTGAACAGCTGGCCGAGGAAGCGGTTCTGCCGGGCCTGACGGGTGTATCCGGCGGTGTCGCGGACACACCGCGGGCACCAGTGGCCGCCGGTGAGGATCAGCCGGGGACTGCCGTGAAAGGCGTGCCCCTCGGCGCATTGCCACTGCAACGGGTTGGCGATGTCGCCGCGACCCACGGTGTCGGACAGCAGCCGTCCACCGCGGAAGTCGGCCACCTGCCGCATGTCGGTGCTGTCCCACTCGGCGGGGTCCTTGGCCTCGTCGTAGCCGTGGTCCAGCAGGGCCGGGGTTCGGTCCGGCTCGGGCGGCACGAATGTCGACCAGTCGCCGATCGCCGCCCACTGCTCGCGGGATCCGAAGTAGGCGTTGATTTTCTCCTCGTCGCGGTCGCGCAGGAACGCCATGGTGCCTCGCGGCTTGCGGGTCAGCGGTTTTATCACCAGGTGCTTGACGAGCCAGCCGGGCACCCGGCCGGCCCGGGCCAGTCCCGGGTTGGCGGCGACCGCGCGGGACAGTGCCTGCTCGAAGGTGTCCTGGCGGAACGGCACCAGGGCGTGCAGGCGGTCGGAGTCGGTGTACCACTGGCCGTGGAAGTTGCGGGTGGCGAACCAGTTCCGGTCGTACCAGGTGCGTACGTCTCGGACGCCGAGCGCGGCGCTGATCCGGAGCTGCAACTCCCAGTTCGTGAGCCGCCAGGCGTCTCCCCCGCCGATGTTGTAGATGCCGCCCCAGAACTCGGCCGGCACGTCGTCCTCGCAGATGTTGGCCATCAGCCGGGCGGCGTCCTCGGCGGAGACCCACTCCATCACCCCGGCGAACGGCGAGTGCGTCATGATCGGGTCGCGGATCTGCAGCATGCCGGGGTGGAAGATGCCGGTCTGGCGCAGCCACGCCCACTTCGGCAGGCCGGAGTCGACCAGCACCTTCTCGGCGATCACCTTCGTCTGCCCGTACTCGTCGAAGTGTGAGACCCGCAGCGGATCGCCGACCCGGCCCCAATGATGGGGTGGGTTGCGGTCGCCGGTCTCGGCGACCGAACCCACCATGACCACGCCGATCGCGCCCGGGTCGGGCTGCGCCCGGACCGCGTTGACGATGTTGCGGGCGCTACCGACGTTGACCTTGTGGGCGAGCTCGGGGTGGTCGTCGGCGAACGGGGAGACGACCGCCCCGACGTGCAGCACGAAGTCGGCGCCGCGCACGCAGCGTTCAACGGTCTCGTAGTCGGTGAGGTCGCCGTGGACCACCTCGACGTCAGGGATGGCAGCGAGCTGCTGACCCGGCAGGACGAGTGCAACAACCTGGAAGCGGCCGGCGAGCTCGTGCAGGATGTGGCGGCCCCAGTTGCCGGTACCGCCGGTGAGGAAGACCCGTTTCACCGAGTCGCCTCGATGAGCTGCTCCAGGGCCTGCGGCGGGATCGCGTCGCCGAGGAACCCGGCGAACTGGCGCATCGGCATGGACTCGACCATCCGCAGCTGGTGATGCTGCTCCTCGGCCTGGGCCCGCTGCTCCTCGGTCATCGCGGCGGCCATGCCCTGCATCAGCGCCGGCCCGGCGATCGGGTGCGCGAACCATTCGCCGACGGTGGAGTCCATCGACAGCGGAGCGGCGATCACGTCGCCGGTCAGCGTGACGCTCTCCTCGGCGATCACGGTGGCGGCGTTCTCGCCCACCTGGATCCGGTATTCGCCAGGCGCGACCACCCAGCCCTGCTGCTCGATGTCCCAGTAGGCGAAGGACCGCCGGTCCAGGCTCAGGGTGACGGTGCGCTCCTCCCCCGGTTCCAGGTCGAGCTTGGTGAAGGCACGCAGCTCGCGGGCCGGGCGGCGCACCGGGCCGGCATCGGTGGCGACGTAGATCTGTACGACGTGCTTGCCGGCCCGCTTCCCGGTGTTGGCGACGGTGACCGTCACCTCGACGGTGTCGTCGCCGGTCACCTCGACGCCGACCGCACGGGTGGCGAAGCTGGTGTAGGACAGGCCGTGTCCGAACGGGTAGCGCACCGGCGCCGGCACGCTCGCGTAGTGCCGGTAGCCGACCATCACGCCTTCGCCGTAGCGCACGTGCTGCTGCTCGCCGGGAAAGTTCAGGTAGCTGGGGTTGTCCTGCAGCCGCAGCGGGATGGTCTCGGCCAGGTGCCCGGACGGGTTGGCCACGCCGTAGAGCAGGTCGGCGATCGCGCCGCCGCCGGCCTGGCCGAGCAGGAAGCCCTCCAGGATCGCATCGACCTGGTCATGCCAGCCTTCCAGGCTGACCACACCCCCATTGGCAAGAACGACCACGGTACGACGAGCCGCGCCGGCCACCGCGCGGATGACGTCGACCTGTTCGGTGGGCAGGTCCAGGTGTTCCCGGTCGAAGCCCTCCGACTCCTCGGTGTCGCCGAGGCCAGCGAATACGATCGCCACGTCGGCGTCACGGGCGGCGGCGACGGCCTCGTCGACGGTGAAGCCGGGCACGTGCCGCACGTCGCGGCCGATGGCCCGGATCTCCTCCAGGGCGATGTCCAGGCGGGTGGGGTTGATCCGGGAGCTGCCGCTGCCCTGATAGCGCGGCTCGGCCGCAAAGGAACCGATCACGGCGACGGCCGCCGACGGGTCCAGCGGCAGCGTCGCGCCGTCGTTCTTGAGCAGCACGGCACATTCGGCGGCGAGCGTGCGAGCGAGGGCGTGGTGGGCATCCGCGTCGAACTCCCCGCCGGTAGCCGGCCACTGCTCGACCAGCGCGAGAACCCGGCGGACTGCTTCGTCGACGACCGTCTCGTCCAGGTCGCCGGAGCGGACCGCGTCGACGATCTGCTGATCGGTGACGCCGCCGGTGCCGGGCATCTCCAGGTCCAGGCCGGCTTCGAGGGCGGCGACCCGGTCGCTGACCGCACCCCAATCGGACATGACCAGGCCGGTGAAGCGCCACTCGTCGCGCAGCAGATCGGTGAGCAGCCACCGGTTCTGCGACGCGTATACGCCGTTGATCTTGTTGTAGGAGCACATCACGGTGGCCGCGCCGGCCTCGGTCACCACCCGTTCGAAGGCGGGCAGGTAGATCTCGCGCAGGGCACGCTCGTCGACGTCCGCGCTGACGCGCATCCGGTCGGTCTCCTGATTGTTGGCCGCGAAATGCTTGACCGACGCGGCCACCCCCTCGCCCTGCAGGCCGCGCACCTGCGCGGCGCCCAAGACCCCGGAGAGGTACGGGTCCTCGGAGTAGTACTCGAAGTTGCGGCCGCACAACGGTGACCGTTTGATGTTGACGCCCGGGCCGAGCAGGACGGTGACGCCGATGGCCTTGGACTCGACGCCGAGGGCCTGGCCGATCCGGGTCGCGACCTGCGGGTCCCAGGAGGAGCCGACGGCCACGGCTGGCGGGAAGCAGGTGGCCGGCTCGCTGCCGTTGATGCCCAGGTGGTCGGCGGCGCCGACCTGCCGGCGGACACCGTGCGGCCCGTCGGTGAGCACGATCGACGGCACGCCGGCGTCCTCGACCGCCTTGGTCGACCACAGGTCGCGGCCGGACAGCAGGGACGCCTTCTGCTCCAGGGTCAGCGCGGAGATGTCGATCATCGGGTGGTTCCTTCCGGGGTGAGCGCGGCGCGCAGGTCGTCCTCAAGGCCGGCGGGGATGCCGGGGATGTACTGCAGGACGGTGGTGAGCGACATCGCGGCGGCCTCGGGGGCCGAGCCGTCGATCGGGATGCCGGGGAAGTACTTGGCGAACACCGCGCTGACCTGCGGCCACACCACCGGGTCGTCGGCGACGGTCTTCAGCGGGGTGTCCATGGTGTACTCCTGCCGGACGCCGAAGTCCTCCGGCAGTGGGTAGTGCCAGGCGTGGGTGCCGGGGCCGACCTGTTCGACCGCGTCGGCCGGGTGCAGCGGCAGCACCACGGTCGCCTCGCTGCCCTCAGGCACCGTGACCTCGATCGACATCAGGGCGCCGTCGATGCGCCAGGCCACCTCGGCGCGGCCGAGCACGGTGTCGTGTGCCGCCCGGGCACTCGTCAGACCGCCGCCGGGCCGGGGCGCGATCCGCATCCGCCGCCAGCCGGGCTCGGTGCGTTCGAGACCGCCGACGACCCGGTGCAGCCAGTCGGCGACCGCGCCGAGCGCATAGTGGTTCAGCGAGGTCATCCCGGTGGAATTGAGGGTGCCGTCGGGCAGCACGGCGTCCCAGCGCTCCCAGATCGTGGTGGCGCCCATGGTCACCGGGTACAGGAACGACGGGCACTGCTTCTGGGTGAGCAGCAGGTACGCCTCGGTCAGGTGGCCGGTGCTGGAGAGCGCGTCGGTGATCAGCGGGGTGCCGGCGAATCCGGTGGAGATCCGGTAATCGGCCTTGGCGACCAGGGCGGCGAGCCGGTCGCCGGCCCTGGTCCGCTGGTCGTCGTCGAGGATGCCGAACGTGATGGCCAGGGCGTAGGCGGTGGCGGACTCGTTGACGACGCGGCCCGATCCGGTGAGGTACTCGTGGCGGAAGGCGGCCCGGACCTTCTCGGCGAGCGCCGTGAAGTGCGCGGCGTCCTCGGCGTGGCCGAGCACCGCCGCGGCCTGCGCCATCTCCCGGGTGGTCTTGCACAGGTATGCGGAGGCGACCAGGTGCCGGTCGGTCTTGCCGCCGGCCGGGTTGTCGGCCGGGGCGTCCGGGTCGAGCCAGTCGCCGAACTGGAAGCCGGAGCTCCACAGCCCGTGCTCGTCGAGCAGGCCCTCGACCTGGCGCACGAAGGCGGCCATCGACTCGTAGCTGTCGGCCAGGATCTGCGGGTCGCCGTACTCCTGGTAGAGCAGCCAGGGCACGCTGACCGCGGCGTCGCTCCACAGGGCGGTCGGCGGGGTGGGAGTCGAGGTCACGTCCGGCACCACCCACGGCACGAAGCCGGTCGCCTTCTGCTCGGCGGCCAGGTCGGCCAGCCAGGAGCGCAGCACGCCGCGCACGTCGTACAGGAAGGCGGCGGTCGGGGCGAAGGCGTTCAGGTCTCCGGTCCAGCCGAGGCGTTCGTCGCGTTGCGGGCAGTCGGTGGGCACGCCGACGAAGTTGTCCCGCATCGACCACACCGTGTTGGCGTGCAGCCGGTTGATCAGGTCGTCGGAGCAGTCGAACCAGCCGGTGCGGGTCATCTCGCTGTGCACCACCACCGCGGTCAATGACTCCGGCATCGGCCCGTCGACCTGCACGTAGCGAAACCCGTGGAAGGTGAACCGCGGCTCCCAGGTCTCCGGCTCGCCGCCGCGCAGGGTGTAGCGGTCGGTCGCCTCAGCCGTACGGTTGGGCTCGGTCTCCAGCTCCCCGGCCGGGGTGAGCAGTTCCGCGTGCCGCAGGGTGACGGTGTCCCCCGCGGCGCCGGTGACGGTGAAGCGCACCCAGCCGGAGATGTTCTGCCCGAAGTCGACGATCGTCTTCCCGGACGGGCTGGTGCTGATCTCGACCGGGGCGAGTTCCTCGATCCGGCGGATCGGCGGCGCGGGCTGCTCGTTCAGCGCGTCGAGGTTCCACTCGAACAGCTGGGCGGGCGCCCACTGCGAGTCGTCGAAGCCGGGACGGTCCCAGCCCCGCGGTTCGAGGCGCGCGTCGTACGTCTCACCGTCGTAGAGGCTGTTGGCGCGCACCGCGCCGGACCCGGCGCGGAAGCTCGCGTCGCTGGTGATCGTCTCGACCCGGTCACCGAAATCGAGCTCGAGCCGCAGGTACAGCGCCGGCCGGTCGGTGTAGTGCGCGCTCTTGTTCTCCCAGCCCAGCCGGCCGGACGCCCAGCCCTCGCCGACGATCGCGCCGACCGCGTTCTCGCCCTCGGTGATCAGGTCGGTGACGTCGTAGCTGCGCACGTCGATGCGGTGCCGGTACGAGGTCCAGCCGGGGGTCAGCACGTCGTCGCCGACCCGGGTCCCGTTCAGGTAGGGCTCGACGATGCCGAGAGCGGTGACCTGCAGGGTGGCCCGGACGGGCTTCGCGGCGGTGAAGTCGCGGCGGAAGTAGACCGCGTGCTCACCCGGCGCGGCACTGATGAAGGACACGAAGGGGCCTTTCCTTACTTGACGGACTTGATACGCAGGACGACCAGGCCACCGAGCACCGTGCAGACGGCCGCGACCAGGTAGAGCAGGGTGTAGTTCTTCTCCCCGCCGCCGACGGCGAGGAACAGCGGGGCGACGAACGGGCCGACCGCCTGCGGGATCGAGGTGGCGAACCCGGTGATGCTCATGAACCGGCCGGCGTCGGTCTCGCGTTCGGGCAGCACGTCGAGCAGCAGCGCCTGGTCGACGGCGGCGAACCCGCCGATGCCGACCGAGCAGATCAGCGATCCGGCGAACAGCAGTGGCGTGCTCGGCGCGATCGCCATCAGCACCGCGCCGAGCCCGAACACCGCGCCGGAGGCGAGGACGAACGGGCGGCGGCGGTGCAGCCGGTCGGAGAGGAACCCGCCGCCGATCGCACCGGCCGCGGTGGCCAGCACACCGACCCCACCCAGCACGGCGATCAGACCGGCGACCTCTTCGACGGTGACCTCGAGGCGGGCGGCGAAGAAGAACGCGGTGAAGGTGGTGTTGAGGGTGAGGCCGAAGTAGAAGAGGAAGCGGCCCAGCCAGTTCCACGAGTAGTCCGGGTAACGGCGGGGGTTGTAGACGTATTTGGCGGCCAGTGCCTTGCCGTTCAACGGGGCGCCGAGGTCCCGGCCGCGGCTGTCGCGCTCGGCCACGAGAAGCACGAACAGGCCGACCAGCAGGACGCCGACGGCGCCGGGCACCAGGAACAGCAGCAGGCTGTTGCCGGCCAGGCCTCCGGCGAGCACGACACCGAGCACCGGGCCGATCTGCTGGGCGAAGCCGCTGAGCCCGGCGACCTTGCCGCGCTGCTCCTCCGGTAGCCGGTCGGCGGTCGAGTTCTGCAGGTTGCCCAGCACCGTTCCCCATCCCAGCTGGGCGAGAATCCAGCCGAGGCCGAGGATCCACACGCTCGGGGCCAGGGCCATCACGACCAGGGAGATCACGCCGAGGACGGTGCCGCCGATCATCCACGGCCGGCGGCGGCCCAGCCGGGTGCGGGTGCGGTCACTGAGGATGCCGGGAATCGGGCCGAGCAGCATCACGACCAGCGCGCCGGTGCCGGTGATATAGCCGAGGTATTCCTCGTGGCCCGGGGCGAGTTGGCCGACGCGGATCGCCAGGGAGATCGCGATCGGGGTGATGAAGGCGACGAAGACACCGAACTGCGCCGCGACGATCAGCCAGATGTAGGTGGCGTTCACCCTCTCGACGCCGTCGGCGGGGGGTGTTTCGGCAGGTATGGCCGGTGGCGGCGGATCGCCGGCGGCAAGGGTCACGGGAGTCCTCCACGAACAGGTGCGAAGCCGAAACGGCGCCGGCCTGCTGTCAGTGCTGCAGGCCACTAGCGCGCACTAGTTTCGAGGAAGTTAAGCATCGCTAACTAGCGCGCGCAAGTGCCTGGGGCTCCCGCCTTTTACCGAATGGGCTGGCCGACGCGGGGTGCGAGGAATCGCCGCAGCGGCAGGGCGATGAGCAGCGCGACCCCCACCAGCAAGCTGCTGACCCACACCGGGCCCAGGTCGCCGGCACCGGTCCCGAGCGTCGCCGCCGCAACGATCGGCCCACCGGCGGCGCCGATGTTGAGCGCCGCGGTCGCATACGACCCGCCCATGGTGGGGGCGCCGGCTGCCGCATAGAGCACCCGGGCGATCAGGGTGCCGCCCACCGCGAAGGACAGCGCGCCCTGTGCGAACGTCAGGAGCAGGAGCATTGCCGGCTGGGTGGCCAGAGCGCCCATTGCGACCCACCCGAGCAGCAACAACGGGCCGCCGACCGCGATCACGAGACCGGAACGCTGATCGGAGAGCCGTCCCGCGAGAGTGACCCCGACGAACGAACCGGCACCGAACAGCACCAGTACGACCGGAATCCACAGGTCGCCCAGCCCGGCGGTGTCGGTCACGATCGGCGCCAGGAAGGTGAACGTGGCGAAGGTGGCCGCGTTGACCAGGGCACCGAGCAGCATGACCAGGACGAGCCCGGGCGCCGCGAGCTGGGCGATCTCGTCTCGCAGCGACGGGCCGGCCGGAGCGTCCTTACCGGCCGCCGCGGAAGGGATGCCCTTCACGACGCCGACGGCCGCGGGCAGACAGAGCAACGCGATCGCCCAGAAGGTGGCCCGCCAGCCGAGCACCGTACCGAGCACCGCGCCGCCGGGAACGCCGGCGATGGTGGCCACGGTCGTACCCGAGAGCAACACCGCCAGCGCCCGACCTTTCTGATCAGCGGCGACGAGCGTGGCCGCCGTGCTCAGCGCGACAGCCAGGAAGCCGGCGTTCGCCAGGGCGGCGATCACCCGGGTGCCGAGCAGGACGGTGAAGCTCGTCGTGAGTGCGCCGATGACGTGCGCCGCGGCGAACGTCAGCACGAAGCCGAGCAGGGCGGCCCGGGCCGGCCATCGGCGGGCGAGCGCTGCCATCAGCGGCGCGCCGACGATCATGCCGGCGGCGAACGCCGAGGTCAGCAGTCCGGCGGCGGCGACTGACACGTCGAGGCTGGTGGCGATGTCCGGCACCAGGCCGGCGAGCATGAACTCCGAGGTGCCCATGGCGAAGACCGCCAGGGCAAGCAGGTAGAGAGGCAGAGGCATCGAGAGCTCCGAGGTGAGAGAGAACGAGGAGACGTCTCGTCACCGCGGTCAGCGCCCAGGGTGCGCGCCGATGTCCCACGCAGCCATGGCTGCTGGGGGCGGGCTATGAGCTCAGTGGCTCAGGGGGCTGACGGCGTGACCGAAAGCCCCCACCTTGGCTGCCTCAGGGCTCGACATGGCGCAAACCCTACTCAAGCCCACCGGTCATCAGGCAACCGGTTTTCGCTTGGCGATCAGCTCTGTGTCGTCATGCTCGTGGCTCGATGACCGTCGGGTCACCGGCCTGAGGCGCCGGTTCCGGCACGTGCGGGCAACCGTTCGACCAGGAGGGTGCTCACCTCAGCGGTGGCACGGATGTCATACCGGTCCGCCGCGGCGGGCCAGCCGTCGTCGCGCAGGACGACGCCGGCCTTGACGCCGCGCCGGGACTTGCCGTTGACCGTTGCCCGGCCGGCGCCCTTGCCCAGGCGCACCCGGGCCGGGGCGCTCCCCGTACGAACGGTCAGCTCCCCCACCGGGCCCGCGATCACCAGCGGCATCGTGCCGCCGGGCGGGGACAGCTGAAGCACGCCGCGGGAGACACCAGCGGCCAGCTCGACACCCACGAGACCGCCGGAACGCGAGTCCACGTCCAGGTCGATCGCGCCGCCGGTGAGCTTGAGTGTCCAGGCCACCTTGACGTTGAGCACCACCTCGGCGCCCACCGTGCCGGTCGCCCCCGCGACCAGGGTGAGCAGCGAGGCGTCCCCGGTCTCGGTCAACTGGGGCGCGGCGCTCTGGTCGGCCGCGGTGACGGTGAACAGCGACTCGCCGAGATCCGCCGTACGGATGCGCAACGTGGTCGCCGCGCCGGTGATCTCGAGTCGCCGCTGCTTGATCGCGCCCAGCGGAGCGGTCAGCGGCACCGGCGCCGAGGGCGGGATCGCGGCGGACGGCTGCACCACCGGGACAGCCGAACTCGCCTGCCCGGCTGCCGAACGCGAAGCGGCCGGCTGGTAGGCCTCGGCCTGGCCCAGCACCACCCCCACGGTCAACGACACGAGCACCGCCGTGAACGCCCACAGCCGCCAGGGTCTGCGGATCTGCTGCTCATAGATGAGCACGACCCGGCCTGCGACCCGCGGACCGGAGCGGCCCGGCGGCGCGCTGACCGGAGCAGCGTCCGCCCGCGCGTTACCGATCGGCCGGGAGCCGATGGGCGGCGCGCTGACCGGCCGCCCGGCGACCGGCATCTCCTCAGCGACGCTGCTCGGCGGCAGGGTGGGCGCGTTGCCGGTGAACGGGACGGTGGGCCGGCCGGCCATCGAGTTGCCGGCTGGTGATCCGCCGCCGGCATCGGTGACGTCCACCGGCCCGTCGGTGTTGCTGCGGAACCAGAGGCGCGACCCGACGCTCGGGTGTCGCGGACCCGACGACGCCCGGTCGAACTGATCGGCCACCTGGCACCCCCATTCACCGGGATACATGTCTCAGCGATACGGACTACGGCAGGCAGCCCGCATCGGATCGAAACATCTGCCATGCTCCCGCATCGTGGGCGCCGGGCCAGGCGTCACAGGTTCACGGGTGGGCCGGCTTCGACGGCGTGTAGAGCCAGGCGGTGAACAGCGCGTCGAGGTCGCGGCCGGAGACCCGCTCGGCGTGGGCGATGAAGCCCTCCGTCGTCACGTTGTCGTTGCGGTTGAGCTGGGCCCACGACCGCAGGATGCGGAAGAAGTCCCGGTCGCCGACGGTGAGCCGCAGTGCGTGCAGCGTCATCGCGCCGCGGTCGTAGACGGCGCCGATGAACAGGTTCGGCGGGCCGGGGTCGGCGACCTTGGCCTGCCACAGCGACGAGGTGGCCGGGGTCGCGTACGCCTCCTCGAAGGACTCCTGCACGGTGGCCAGGCCTTCGTGCTCGCTCCACAGCCACTCGGCGTAGGAGGCGAAACCCTCGTTGAGCCAGATGTCGCGCCAGCGGTCCAGGGTGAGGCTGTTGCCGTACCACTGGTGGGCCAGCTCGTGCACGATGATGCGGTAGCCGCCCTCCTGCGTCCGGAAGTTCTGCGGCGTGTAGATTGGGCGGCCCTGCGTCTCCAGCGCGTAACCCCACTGGCCGTTGGCGTCCACCACGCCGCCGGCCGACCGCAACGGGTACGGCCCGAAGTAGCCGGAGAGGAAGTCGATGATCTCCGGCTGGCGGGCGAACGACTTGGCCGCGCGCTCATACGTCGCCGGCGGCAGAGCCGGGTCGATCGCGTCCACGAACCGGATCCCGTTCTTCTGGTAGGACGTCACGTCGAACCTGCCGATGGCAGCCATCGCCAGGTACGTCGCCATCGGCTCGCGCTGCTGCCAGCGCCACGTGGTCCAGCCCTTGGCGCTCGATCGACCGGCCGGGGTGCCGTTGGAGATCGCCTGCAGATCCTTCGGAACCGTCAGCGCGATCGAGAAGGAGGCCTTGTCGCTCGGGTGGTCGTTGGACGGGAACCACGCCTGCGCGACGTCCGGCTCACCGAGGATGATCACCCCGTCGTCGGTCGTGAAGGCGCCGCCGTCGCCGAGGTCCGGGTCCTGGATCACCTTGGGCACGCCGTCGTAGACGATCCTGGTGTCGAAGGACTCTCCCCTGCTCAGCGAGCGGCGCGGGGTCACGGTCACTTCGGTGCCGGCACGCGACCACGTGGCCGGGCGGCCGTCCACCGTGACCGACCGGATCGTCAGGCCGTCGAGGTCGAGGTTGAACGCCGACAGATGCTGGGTGGCCCGGGCCCGGATCTTCACCGTGCCGGCCAGCGCGTCGGTGGCCGGCGCGTAGGTGACCGCCAGGTCGTAGTGCTTGACGTCGTAACCGCCGTTGCCGTCCAGCGGGTAATAGGGGTCGCCCACGCCGGCCGACCCCGGCGTCCCGGGACGGACGGCGGCGCCGGCGGGCACGCCCGCGAGCACGACCGATGTGGACACCGCCAGGACCAGAGCCACGCTCACCTTGCGCACCATGGACACAAGCTATCGGTCCCGGCCGATCACCGCATCGCTCGATCGAATTCGTCGGGCCGACGAACGCCCGACCGGCCGTTGGACCATTCCGCTCTTGTGGACGGTGCGACACACTCGGTCACACACGCCTGACCGGACGGGGGCACCGCATGTCGTTCCTCAACGTTGTCGATCCGGCGTTCGACTTCGACGCGGCGGAGGTGGTCGCCGCGCAGGAAGCCGGCTGGTACGCCGACAGCCCGCTCGGGCCGCTGGTGCTGCGTCACGCGGAGGCGCAGCAACTGCTGCGCGACCGCCGGCTCGACCACGGCGGCGACGACTACCTGCGGCGCAACGGCATCACCTCCGGGCCGATCCACGACTGGTGGGTGCCGATGATCGTCAACTGGGACGGCGCCGAGCACCGCCGGCTGCGCGGCCTGGTCAGCCGCTCCTTCACCCCGCACACTGTCGACCTGCTGCGGCCGTTCATCCGAGCGACGGCCGAGGCGCTGACCGAGGACATCGCCCACGCCGGCGAGACCGAGTTCGTCGACGCCTTCGCCAATCGGCTGCCGCTGGCGGTCATGAGCGAGCTGCTCGGGGTGCCCGCCGCCGACCACAAGATATTCAGCACCTGGTCCAGCGACATCGGGCTGATCTTCGCCTTGGCCACCGGCGGTGACACGGCGGCACGCGTTGAACAGGCCGTCGCCGGACTGGACGGCTACCTCGACACGCTCATCGACGAGCGGACCCGGCATCCCGCCGACGACCTGATCTCCCGGATGGTCGCCGCCTGGCAGGTCGAGCAGACGGTCACCCGCGAGGAGCTGCGCAACCTGCTGGTCACGCTGGTCTTCGGAGCGCACGACAACACCCGCCACCAGTTCTCCAACATGATGGTCAGCTTCGCCGAGAATCCGCGGCAGTGGACCCTCCTGCGGGATCGGCCCGAGCTGACCGAGGACGCCGTCAACGAGTCGATGCGCTGGCGGCCGTCGGCGGCGAGCCTCTTCCGCCGCGCGGCCGAGGACTTCGAGTTCCAGGGTCTGCCGATAGCCGCCGGAACCTTCGTGACCATGGCCGTGCAGACCGCTCAGCGCGACCCGCGCGCCTACCCCGGCGGGGAGAGGTTCGACATCACGGCCGACCGCACGGCGCCGCTCCTCCAGTTCGGCGCCGGTCCGCACTACTGCCTCGGCTCCGCGCTGGCCCACGCCGAGTTGAGCGAGGCGCTGTCGATCCTGGTCCGCCGTCTCGGCCCGCCGGTGATCGCCGGCGAGATGACCTGGCGGCCGGCGATCGGCACCCACGGGCCCAACGAACTGCCGCTCCGGTTTGCGAAAGCACCCTGAGACGGCAACGATCGCCCGCTCGTCCACGCGGCGCGCTAGGCGTCCGGGCTGCTCGCCCCCGGCGACAGGCGTGATGCTGATGTGCGGCGGCGGTAGTACCTGGCCTGGCGGTCGCGGTGGGCGCAGGAGTCGTGGCAGTAACGCCGGCGCGGATGGTGTTGCACGAAGAACAGGCAGCAGTCCGGACTCTCGCAGCGGCGCAGCAGCCGGGCGCGGTCGTCGGTGAGCAACGCGATGCAGGCGGCGGCGAGACTGCCGAGAAGTACGGCGTCACCGGTCGCGGTGTCCTGGCGGGCCGCCACGAGCGCTCCGGCGGGCTGCTGGATCAGTCGGGGAAACGTCGGCGCCTGGGCGGCGGCGGCGTTGACCTGCTCGATCGCGGCGGCGGGCGGCGGCGCCGCGGTGACCGTCGCCGCGAACAGGGCATGGATGCTGTCTCGCAGGGCGGCGGCCGCCGCCGTGTCCAGCGGTGCCGCGGTGCCGGCAGCCGTGAACCAGAGCCTTGCCAGCTCGGGCGTGCCGAGGAAGTCCTCGTCCCCGTACAGGGTGTTGGCGAACTCCACGACCAGCGGCTCGGTGCCCAGAATCGGCAGCTCCACGTCCAGCATGGACAATATTCTATGCTGACGGTAAACCTTGCGTGTTACCGTCAGCCGATGATGACCTGGCGGCACGTCACCCCGGACGACTTTCCGCTGCTGGCGCGGTGGCTCGCGGCACCGCACGTGGCTCGCTGGTGGCACCACGAGACGTCGATGGAGGCGGTGGCGCGCGACTTCGGGCCCTCCGCACGCCGCGAGGAGCCGAACGAGGACCTGCTGGCGTTTCTCGACGGCGCACCGCTCGGGCTGCTGCAACGCTCGTTCCTGCACGACTACCCGGAATATCTGCACGAGCTGACGCCGCTGACCGCCGTGCCGCCCCGGGCGATGACGATCGACTATCTGATCGGGGACGCGGCAGACGTCGGGCGTGGCATCGGCACCCGGCTGATCCGCTCGGCACTCGACCAGCTCTGGGCCGACCATCGCGACGCCGAGTGCGTGATCGTGGCGGTGCACGCCGACAACGTCGGGTCGTGGCGGGTGCTGGAGAAAGCGGGCCTGAGGCGGGTCGCCGAGGGTGAGCTCGACCCGGACAACCCGATCGACGACCGGCGCCACTACGTCTACCGGCTGGATCGCCCACGGGAGCCCTGACGGCGCGCTCAGGGCGCCGCGATGACTAGGCTCTGGACCCGATGGACAGCAGCCTTTCGTACCGCGAAGCCAGCCGCGCGCGGCTTCGTGACACCCTCATCGGCGCCGCCCGGCAGCTCGCGGTGGAGCGCGGCTGGGAGCATGTGCGGATGGCCGATGTGGCTCGTGCCGCCGGGGTCAGCCGGCAGACGGTCTACAACGAGTTCGACGGCCGGGCCGGCCTCGCCGAAGCGCTGGCGCTCCGCGAGATCGACCAGTTCGTCACCGAGGTGCGCAGCCAGCTCTTCGACCACGGCGGCGACATCCGCGCGGCCGGGCACGCCGCGATTCTGCACACACTGCAGGAGGCGGCCCGCAATCCGCTGGTCCATGCCATCCTGACCAGCGCGCGCGGTGGCGCTGACGAGCTGCTGCCCTATCTGACCACGCGGTCCGGCGCGGTGCTGGCAGCCGCGGGAGCGGTGATCGAGGAGTGGGCGGCGGTCCACCTGCCCGACCTCGACCCGGCGGCGGTCACGCTGGCCGCTGAGTCCGTCGTGCGGTTGACCGTCAGCCACATCATCGTGCCGCTCGCGTCCCCGGCCGAGTCTGCCGACGTGCTCGCCGAGGTGTTCGTGCGCCTGATGCGCTGAGCCGATGATCGGGGGGCGTCCCCGTCTGAACGGGGGCGGTACGACAGGGACGTCCCTCCGACCACTCCATGCACTTTACATCAATTGCGCTCATGTCAAAGAAGTCGACAGAGCGCAGCTAGACGCACGGTTCCTTGACACGTACCCAGACTTTGTAAACCATCTATGGGCATGGACCTCGCCGTTACGCCGTGGCGTGACACCAAGCGCCCACTCTGGCCGCTGGCGCTCGTCGTGCCCGCGCTCCCCTTCGCCGCCCTCCTGCTCGCCGGCGCGACCGGCTCCGCCTGGGCCTGGTGGCTGACCCCGGTCTTCATCCTGGGCGTCATCCCGGTCATCGACGTGCTCATCGGGGACGACCACGCGAATCCCCCCGAGGAGGTGGTCCCGGCGCTGCAGGCCTCCCCGTACTACCGATGGATCACCTACCTGTTCCTGCCGGCGCAGTACGCCGCCCTCGTCGCCACCTGCGCGGCTTGGGTCTCCCGCCCCGGGGTGATCGGTGGCATCGGCCTGGTGCTCACCGCCGGCCTGGTCAACGGCATCGCGATCAACACCGCCCACGAGCTCGGCCACAAGCGGGAGACGGTGGAGCGCTGGCTCTCCAAGATCGCCCTTGCGCCCACCGGATACGGGCACTTCTTCGTCGAGCACAACCGCGGGCACCACGTTCGCGTCGCGACACCGGACGACCCCGCCAGCTCCCGTCTCGGCGAGTCGTTCTGGCGGTTCTGGCCGCGTACGGTCATCGGCAGCCTGCGATCGGCCTGGCGCCTGGAGTCCCACCGCCATCGGCTGCGCTCGCGCAGCCGATGGCATCCCCGCAACGACATCCTCAACGCCTGGGCCATGACCGTCGTGCTCTTCGCCGCCCTGACCGTGGCCTTCGGCCCGGCCGTGCTGCCCTTCCTCGCGCTCCAGGCCGTGGTCGGTTTCTCGGTGCTGGAGGCGGTCAACTACCTCGAGCACTACGGCCTCGCGCGGCAACGCAACGCCGCCGGACGTTACGAGAAGGTCGACCCGCGGCACAGCTGGAACAGCGATCGGCTGACCACCAACATCTTCCTCTTCCAGCTGCAACGGCACAGCGATCACCACGCCAACCCGCTGCGCCGCTATCAGACGCTGCGCAGTTTCGACGTCTCACCCCAACTGCCCGCCGGGTACGCCACCATGCTGCTGCTCGCCCTGATCCCACCGTTGTGGCGGCGCGTCATGGACCGGCGGGTGCTCGCTCACTACGGCGGCGACGCGACCCGCGCCAACACCGCCCCCGGATACCGAAGTGGACCGGGCTAGCCTCGTCAGCCTCGGCACTCCGTCGTCTGCGGCGAGGCGCCCAGGCCAGGCCGGTGAGCAGCACCGTCGCGACGATCACGCGGACGATGGTGCCGGTCCGGCCCTCGCGCAGCCTGCGGGCCGCCGGTAGCAGGCCGAGGACCAGCCAGAGGTTGAGGAGCGCGAAGACGGCGGTCATGACCAGCCCGCCGCTGCGGTAGCTCGCGACAAAGGACGGCAGGCTCTCGTCGCCGGGTGGGCGGGCGGCCAGGGCGGCGGAGGCGGTACCGGCGACCCCGGCCCACCACAGCAGCGGGGCCGCGAGCACCATCAGAGCCAACAGCACCCATCGACCGACTGCCATTGCGGCAGTCTACGGCCCGCCGACCGTGACCCGGCCGAAGGACAGCGGGGTCCCGCTGTCCTTCGGTCACGCCGTTCGGAGTGTTCCCCGGACCGACGCCGTCGTCGAAGCGGATCAGGCGACGGACACCGAGAATCGTTCCCACACCCGGCGCGCCGCGAGCAGGCCGTCCTCCTGAGCCATCCGCGTCGGCAGACAGGGCTCGCTCACCCGGGTCCGGCGGGCTGTAACAAGAGGCCCGGGCAGCATGGCGTCAGCGCAGACGTACCGGTCCGGCGTCGATCGGGGTGCGCAGCAGCGCGTACGGCTTCTCGCGCTCGTCGGTCCCGCCCTGGTACTGCGGCTGGCGGTGCAGCTGGTTGGCGATCACGTACAGGTGACGGTCGCGGGATATCGACAAGGTGTCGGGCCACAGCAGCGCCGGTGACTGCACGACGGTCTCGTACCGGCCGTCGGTCCGGCGCCGGACGATCGCGTTGCGTTCGGTGTCGCCGCCGTAGACTCGGCCGCGGTCGTCGGATTCCAGCCCGTCGCTCTGGCCCTTGAGGCCGTGATTGCGGACGGTCCGGACGACCGTGTCGTCGTCCGCACCGGGATCAGCGAGAGCGTCCAAGGCCACGCTGTTCAGGGTGCGGCTCGCGATGGGCGAGTAGAACAGCCGCTCCCCTCGGGCGTCGATGGCGATGCCGTCGCTGCCGGTGCGGAACCCGGCGATCGGCTCGCCTTCGATCACGGCGGTGAAACCGGGTTCGGCCCGGACGCTGGGGTGACCGGTCAGTTTGCGCCAGGAACGGCCACTGGCCAGGTCGACCACGATGATGCCGTTGGGTCCTTCGTCGCCGGAGTCGGTGATGAACGCCAGCCCGGCACGGCCACGGCGCAGATCGAACCGGACGTCGTTGAGATACGTCGTGGGCAGCACCACGTCCGCCGGGAACCGAATGGTACGTATCACCCGGTTGGTGCGCAGGTCGATGCCGACGAGTTTCGGGCCGCCGGGGATCAGCGGTCCGAAGTTGAGCCGGCCGGTGTCCAGCGCCCACAACCGGTCGACCGGGTCCACCACCGCGGACTGGATGGAGATGAAGTGTTGCGCCGCGTTCGCGGTGTCCGGCCGGTTGACCGCGGCGGTAGGAAACGGCACCTCGCGACCGTCGACGAGTTCGACCAGGGTGGCGTCGACCGGATCCGCCCAGCGCGGGAACGTGACGAAGACTCGTCCGCGAGCGGAGACCGTGACGCCGGCGGGAATCGGGCCGGTGAAGCGGTGCACCACGTCCAGCCGGCCGATCTGTGGAGCCGGTGGACTCTGCCGGGGTCCGCGGGCGGTGGGCACACCGGCCGGTGGATTGCCGGTGCCGTCACCCGGCCGATGGGCGGCAGCGGGTACGGCCGGGGAGACGAGTGCTGTGGTCGTCGCCGCCAGTGCCGTCGCTCCGAGGGTTCTCCGCCTCATGCGCATGCTCCTTCGTCCGTCGGGCAGCGGGGTACGGCGAGGCGCGTACCCGGAGAGCGTGCCGGGAAACCGCCGCTCCGCTTCACTGGACCGTGAACACGCGAGGCTCACGTTGTGCTTTCGAGGGTTCTACCCACTGTTGTCGGGTATGCCGGTACGCAATGAGCCCTCGACGACAGGAGACACCATGCGTCACCGTGCCGGCCTGCTCATGACCACTGTCCTGACATTGGCACCCGTGACGCTTGCCGGGTGCGCCGAAGACATCGACGAGCCGGCCGTAGCGCCGACACCGTCGGCGACAGCAGCCAGCTCACCGGCGTCCGGCACTCCGGCCGCTGCGGCCGGCACGTTCGCGCCGTATGCGGGGGGCGCGACCGCCGTCACCTACGACCCGGCGCTCGTTCCGGCCGGAGCGACCGTTGACGTCAACCTCCTGCCGGCCGCCGACAGCACCGCGGTGCAACTGACGGTGAGCGGACTGCAGCCGAGCCGCGGTTACGGCGCTCACCTGCACGTCAACCCGTGCGGGCCGACCGGTGAGGCGGCCGGGCCGCACTATCAACGACAGACGGACCCGGCCGCGGCGGCCTCCCCGCCGTCGGTCGACCCCAGTTACGCCAATCCCCGCAACGAGGTGTGGCTCGACTTCACGACCGACACCGGCGGCAACGCCACGGCCACCGCCACCCAACCGTGGACTTTCGATCCGCCTCGCGCGCCGCGTTCCCTGGTCATCCACGCCCAGCCCACCAAGACCGCACCGGGTGAGGCCGGACAGGCGGGCGCCCGGGTCGGCTGCCTGACCCTGCCCGGCTGACCTCCAGCGCCCTTTCTCCGCGCCTGCGGAGGAACCGACATCCTCGTGCCGACGGCTATCGCGATGCCGGCGTGGTGATCGGCGCCCAGCGCATGTTCCGGGGCGCTGTCAGCGATCAGTATCGGAAGTTGCCGACCAGGGCGGTCAGGTCCGCAGACATGCGTGCCAGCTCAGTGGTCGCCTGCTGCGTCTGGCTGACGCCTTCGCTGGTGAGGCGGGCCGCTTCGGCGACGCCGGTGATGTTCTCTGCTATCTCACTGGTGCCGGTCGCGGCCTCGGAGACGCTGCGGTTCATCTCGGCGGTCGTGGCGGTCTGTTCCTCCACGGCGGAGGCGATGGTGGTCTGGAAGTCGCTGATCCGGGCGATGACGTGACTGATCTCCTCGATCGCGGAGACCGCACCGCCGGTGTCGGTCTGGATCGCCTCGACCCGTTTGGAGATGTCCTCGGTGGCTCGAGCCGTCTCCTGAGCCAGGTCCTTGACCTCAGAGGCAACGACCGCGAACCCCTTGCCCAGCTCGCCGGCGCGGGCTGCTTCGATGGTGGCGTTGAGTGCGAGCAGGTTGGTCTGTTCGGCGATAGCCGTGATGGTCTTGATCACGTTGCCGATCTCGGTGGACGACGCGCCGAGCTTGTTCATCGTCAGGGAGGTGGCTGCCGTGATGGTGACAGCGTCAGTGGCGACCTGTGCGGCCTCGGCCGCGTTCTGAGAGATCTCGCGAATCGAAGCGCCCATCTCCTCGCTGCCCGCCGAGACGGTGCTGACGCTGCGCGAGATCTCCTCGGCGGCCGCCGACACGGTCTGGGCCTGGGCGGTGGCCTCCTCAGCCGACGCCGCGATCTGCTGCGCGGTGTTGGACATCTGCTCCGATGCACCGGCCAACGACGTGGCAGACGAGGCAATGGTCGTGACGGTGTGCCGGAGGCGGATCATTGCTTCGTCGAGAGCACGGCCCATCAGTCCGGGCTCGTCGCCGGAGCGCAGGCCGGTCGTACGTGTGAGGTCGCCGGCGGCCAGCCCTTCACAGACGTGCCGGACCTTGCCCAGCGATCGGACGATCTGGCGCGCCACGAGGACGCCCAGGAGCAGGGCGAGCAAGGATCCGGCGATCAGCAACGTGATCGAGGTGGTACGGCTGGACTCGTAGCCTGATTGCGCCGCGGTGGCGTTGTTCCTGGCGTCGGCGTTCTCAGCGGCCGCCAGAACCTCAATGCTCTGGTCGGTCTTGGTACGCAGCGGGGTGATCTCAGCGTCGCGAGTCTTCTGCCAGGTCGCCAAATTGTTGGCTCTACTGGCAGGTATCTGCTTCTCGTCGGCGACCTGCACGAACGTCCGCCAGTCCGCCTGCAGGCCCGCGATCACGGCGGGATCACCGGCCGGGTTGCTGTTGGCGTACGCGGTGAATCCCGCCTCGACAGCCTGCAGGTCGGCGTCGAACCTGTCCTCGTATTTGGCCATAGTGGCGTCGTCGGTAGAGATCGCATGGTTGGCCAGGTCCACTCGGGTCTGCGCCATCGCCGACTTGATGTCACCCACGGCTTTGACGCTTGCCAGGTTGCTGGCGTAGATCTGCTCGGCGGAGGCGCTTGCAGTGCCGAGCGCTCGCAGACCGACGACACCCACCGCGATTCCCACCAGCACAGCAAGGGTGACCGCAGCAACGATCTTGATGTTGACGCTCATATTCGCAAGGAATCGCTGTGCCTTCGGACGATCGGCAGCCATACCCATATAGACCACTTCTAGACCATATGCCTAATAAGCGCGGGCTGGTCATGAAACGACGTCAGCTATTGCCTCCCGCACTGTCCCATCGACACTTCGGTCGACCGATTGAGGCCATGCCGCAACCTCATGGACATCGCGCCCAAGGCGCCGCCTGCGGGCTGGATGTTCACGTTGCGGAGCACTGGCGATCCGGAGCAGGTAGCGCTCCAGACCGTCGAGTCCGCGCCAGGCCGCCATCGTGTCGGCCGTGCTTGCGTACAGGGTGGTTGCCTGCACCTGGGCGGCTTGCGCCCGCATCTCCTGTCGCCCGGCGTGCCAGATCTCCACCGGGTAGATCCCGGGCCCGCCGGCGAGGGCGACCTCGGCGAACAGCGACGGCACGTCGTTGTCTCCGGCGTCCAGGCAGATCCGGCCGGTCGGCGCGCTCAACGCTACGACAGCCTCGCGTTGCCACTCCGGCTCCGCGGGCCCGGACCCGGTCGTGATCCGCAGCGAGGGCCTACCGTACTGGTGCGCGCACCGGATGAGGAGCACGGGACCGGCTGCACCGAACATGCGGCCGCCGCGGCTGCCAGGTATCCGAGCGGCCTCGGAGGCCGGCCGCTGCGCCTCGACGGTGTCTGCCGAGACATCGCGGATGAGGAAAGCGCCGTTCGAGGTCGGGATGATTGCCTCGAGCTGCAACGACATGAGCCTCACCTCGGATCGGGCCAGAAGCCGGTGCGACCGGGAAGCCGACCTGAACCACCGGCCCGTCAGGGGCGAGTCGTCGCAGCAGCATTCGTGATGGCCTGTGGCACGGTCGCGAACACCCGGAAGGCGGTGTCCAAGCGCATGCCGCGCAACACCGTCTGCACGAACCGGGACGGCGCGACCAGCAGCAGGTCGCCGCCGGCGCGGCGAGCCCGGCTGCGACCCCACACCAGCGCGCCGAGGCACAGGCTGTCGATGGTGCCGGCCGCGTTGAGATCGACGATGACGTACGGCCGCCGGCGCACCGCTTCGTCGAGCGCGGCCCGCAATTCCCCGACGACGTCCAGGTCCACATCGCCGAACACCCGCAGCACCGCCGCGGGTGCGGTCACCGTCAGGACGACCTGAGCGGACTCCTGCCCGGCTGCCGGTGTTGCCGTCACCTCATCACCCCCATCGCACGTGCCCCTTCGATCATCGCCCACCGCCACGGGTTCAGCATTTCGGCGGAATCAGGCGGTGCTTGCCCAGAGTCATGACGATCTCGTGACATGTGGAGGAAAGGCGGATGATCGCGGGCCTACTTCGGGCGGCGTCCCCGCACGCCGCCGTCCTGATCGAGGCCGACCGTCCGGACCGCGTCGCCGAGCCCGTGCGGGTGTGTCCCGCGCCGCGGTGGGCCGGCCGCCGGATCGTTGGCCAGGTCTCGCAGCAGCGCTACGGCCAGCGCCAGCATCACCAGGACGAACGGAAACGCCACCATGATCGTCGCCTGCTGCAGGGCGTTCAGTCCCCCGGCCAGCAGAAGCACCGCGGCGACTCCGCCGATCAGTGTTCCCCAGCTGACCACCAACGCGCGGTGCGGGCGCAGCGCTCCCCGTGACGACAGGGACGCCAGCACCAGCGACGCCGAGTCGGCGCTGGTGACGAAGTAGAGCGCCACGAGGACCATGGCGAGTGCGCTGGTCACCTCCGCGGCGGGCAGCGCGTCCAGAAGCCCGAACAGGGCGAACTCGGCGCCGTCGCGAAGGTCGGAGACCAGATCGGCGGTGCCGTCGGCTTCGGCGCGCAGCGCGCTGCCACCCATCACGGTGAACCAGACGGTGCTGGCGCCGCTGGGCACCAGCAGCACGCCGGTGACGAACTGCCGCACGGTACGCCCGCGCGAGATCCGGGCGATGAAGGTGCCGACGAACGGCGCCCACGATATCCACCACGCCCAGTAGAAGATCGTCCACGCGCCGAGCCATTCCGGGTCGGAGAACGCCCCGGTCCGGGTCGACATGAACAGCAGATTCCTCAGGTAGTCGCCGGCCGACGCGGGCAGCACCTCAAGCAGGTACACCGTGGGGCCGACCACGAAGACGAACACCATCACGAGAGCCGCCAGACAGACGTTGATCGTCGACAGCCATTTGACGCCCCGGTGCAGACCTGAGAACGCCGAGACGAGGAAGGCGAGGGTCAACGCACCGACGATGATCACCGGAAGCCATCTGCTGTCCGGCACCCCGGCCACGATGCCCAGGCCGGCGCCCACCTGCAGCGCCCCCAAGCCGAGACTGGTGGCGGTGCCGAACACGGTGGCGAACACGGCGAGCAGGTCGATGATGCGGCCCGTGGCGCCGTCGGCGTGCCGGCCGAGCAGGGGCTGGAAGGCCGCGGAGATCCGGTTGCCCCGCCCTTTGCGGAAGGTGGAGTAGGCGAGCGCGAGCCCGGCGACGGCGTAGATGGCCCACGGGTGCAGCGTCCAATGGAACAGCGTGTACTGCATCGCCACGGATGCGGCCGCACCGGTCTGCGGCGCGACACCGGTGGCGGGCGGCGGCGCCGAGTAGTGCTGAACAGGCTCCGCCACCGCGTAGAAGATGAGCCCGATCCCCATCCCGGCGCTGAACATCATCGCTGTCCAGGCCAGCGTGGTGAACTCCGGCGCGTCATCGTCGGCGCCGAGCCGCACGCGGCCGTACCGGCCGGCCGCGATCACCACCGCCAGCACCAGGAACGCGTCGGCGGCTATCACGAAGAACCAGCCCCAGGTGCCGATCACCCAGTCGAGGCCGGCCTCACCGGCGCGGGCCAGCGAATCCGGCGCCAGGGCGCCCCACAGCACGACCGCCGCGATTCCGATCATGGCGCTGGTGACGAGAACCGGGTCGGCACCGGCACGCCGCGACCCGGACGAAACACCCCTCATGCTGTTCATACTCTCGGGGCGTGCGCGCTATCGGATCAAAACACTGAGGTACGTACGCGATTGGCCGCCGTGGCGCCTCGCGGCCGCCGCTCAACGTCAGGGTTGAGACCTGCCGCGCTGAACCGCCACTCCCACGACGACCGCCACGGTCGCAGCTGTCAGCACCACACCGGGAGCACCCCACACCACCATGAGGATCGACAGACCGGCCCACACCAGCGCACCGGCGACGGCCCACATGGTCACCATCACCCGACGCGGGATCATCCGCACCGGGCGGGCCAGCGATGGCTCCTCGGCTGCGAGACGCCCCACGATCTCGTCGAACTCCCGTCGCGTGTCTTTGGCGGACACTCTCCTTCACCGCCCATCGGTTCCGCGCACTCCAGCGGCGTGCGAATACTCGGTTTGACGTGATACCCCGATCCTGCGGCATCCCCGCCCGCGTATTCATGACACTCTTGTGACATTCGCCGTCGATGCCGTCATGAAGGCCCGATGAGCGAGCGATAGTCACCGGCACGCAGCACGCCGTTGGACAGTGTCCCGTCACCGCGGGGTACCTGTAGCGGCTCGCCGTCGCGGCGGAAGGACACCGCGGCGATGTCGGAGCGTGACGTCAGAGTGCAGACGATCTGCCCGTAGGCGAGCACCTCGTCGCTGCGCGCGGCGCCTTCGTCGGGTTCACTGATCTCCACATCGGCGGTCATGCTGCCGGCCGGCAGCCGAACCCGCAGGTCCGTGGCGGCAAGTGCCGACGACAAGCCTTGAGCCTGTTCGGCCGGGGTCGGGCCGGCGAGCAGTTGGTCGAGGTGCCGTTGCGGGTCGGAGACGGAATCTACGCGCCGGACTGTCTGCGAGAGCCGGTTCTCCCGGACCAGACACAGCACCTGAGCGGCGTCGCCTGCGGGTTGGGTCACGGCAGCGGATGAGGTGACGTTGAGGGGGCGGCGCGGGAGTTCGACCCGGTGCGGCTCGTCCTGCGCGGCCACCCCGCAGGCCGCCAGCAGTAACGCCGTCGCCGTCACGGTGGTGAGGAAGCGTAACTTGATCATGGCAGGCATCCGGGTAGGTCGATGCGGAATCGGGCGCCGCCACCGGGCCGCTCGGTGACGATAGCGGTGCCGCCATGGGCGGCTGCGTGCTCGGCCACGATCGCCAAGCCCAGGCCAGTGCCGTCACCGGCGCCCCGGGCGTTCGCGGCCGGGCCGCGGACGAAGCGATCGAAGATGACCGCCCCGTCGGCCTCGGCGACCCCCGGCCCAGCGTCGTCGACCTCCACGAAGCCCGCCCCGACGCGCACCGCGGTCGGGCCACCGCCATAGCGGACCGCATTGTCGATCAGGTTGCCGAGGGCCTGCTCAAGGCGGCGCCGGTCGACCTGCCACACCGTCGGGACGTCCGGGGCCAGCTGCACCAACTCCTCGGGAAGCTGGCGTGAGCGGCAGACGCGTCGAGCCAACTCCGCTACGTCGACGGCTTGCCGCTGAGCCGGCTGGTCACTGCGGGACAGCTCCAGCAGGTCGTTGACGAGAGCTTGGAACCGGCCGACCTCTGCGGTGAGCAGAGTGACCGCAGCCGCCGACCTGGAGTCGAGGTTGTCCCGGCGCTTCGCGATCACGCTGGCTGCGGCTTCGAGGGTCTGCAGCGGTGACCGCAACTCGTGGCTGACATCGGCAGCGAACCGCCGATCGCGTTCGAGCCGGCGGGTCAACTGGTCGGCCATGTCATTGAAGGCAACCGTCAGTGGTGCCAGGTCCGGTTCGATGGCGGGGAGTCTGGTGGTCAGATCACCTGCGGCAATCCCACGAGCGGCGTCGGCGACCGCGGCGATCGGGTGCAACGCGTGCCGGGTGACGTACCAGCCCAGCGCCGCGCCGCCGGCGGCGACCATGATGGCGACGGCCGTCAGCACCAGCGCCAGCAGCTGCAGTGTGCGTTCGAGTTCACCCAACGAGACGATCTCGTAAAAAGCCGCTCCCCTCGACAGAGGGATACCGACGATGAGGGCCGGCTCACCGTTGCGGGCGATACGTTGTGCCCCCGGCTCACCGGCGGCGGTCATCTCCTGAAGCCTTACCGGTACGGCGGTATCAGCAGCCGGGTCGGCGCTGCGTGAATGCCATCGCCCGTCGAAGTACAACAACACATACCGGTCAGCGCCGGTGTCCAGAGAGCGCAGCACCGCGATCAGGTCCGGGTACGGGCCGGAGATGCCGGCGTTGACCACCGCGGCGTCGTAGTAGGTGGCTCGCACGGCGGTACGCTCACGCTCGGCGAACAGGGTGTTGCGGGTCGACTCGTACGAAACGAAGCTGATGCACGCCGAGAGCAGCAACGCTCCGATCGCGAAGGCGGCGCTGACCCGGGCGCGCAGGCCGATCAGCTTCATGGCTGCAACTTGTAGCCCAGACCGCGCACCGTCACCAAGTGCCGGGGCTTCGCCGTGTCCGCTTCGATCTTGTGACGCAACCGGCCCACATGCACGTCGACGACTCGTTCGTCGCCGAACTCGTGACCCCAGACGCGGAGCAGGAGCTGATGCCGGGACAGGACCAGGCCGGGATGGTCCGCCAGCTCGCACAACAGCCGGAACTCGGTCCGGGTCACCGAGACCGGCACGCCGGCCCGTCTGATCTCACCGGCTTCCGGACGGATCTCCAGATCTCCGAAGGTCAGCACGGACGTCACGGGTCCGGCCGGTGGGGCGGACCGGCCCCGGCGCCGCAGCGCGCGCAGCCTGGCCGCGAGCTCCTTGACGGCGACCGGTTTGACGACGTAGTCATCCGCTCCCGCTTCCAGGGCGGCCACGATGTCATGGGTGTCGTCACGGGCGCTGACCACGACGATCGGCACGTCGTCGGTACGGCGTATCCGCCGGATGCACTCGTAGCCATCCATGCCCGGCAGCATCAGATCGATCAGCACCGTGTCCGCCGCCCTCTCACGCTGCACGGCCAGGCCCTCTTCGGCGGTGGCCACCGCGTGGGCGGTGTATCCCTCGTCCTCCAGTGCCATGGTCAGAGACATGCGGATGCGGTCGTCGTCCTCGATCAGCAGCACGGCGCTCATAACCGCATGATGCCCTGCGCGGCGAGCAATGAGCGGACCGCAAGGGCGTCAACGCGATTTGTCATGCAACTGTCATCGATGGGGCGGCAGACGCTGCAGATCATCAGGCGACTCATGGCAACGGCGACGAATGGTGGAATTGTCATGTGGTTGTCATACAACAGGACCGAAACCGCCACACCGGTACACAATATTTGCTGTCGAGGCCATGAGGAGGTCTTAATACGCAGCGCGAGTGGCGGCGTACCGGTTCGGGCGCCGCCACTCGCACTGCGGTCACATGACTCTCACCGGCCTGCACGCGACCGGTGAGGCAGCCCCACCAGCCCAGATGCCGAGCACGCGTTCCACGTCATGGCGCGAATCGCCGGGGACCGTGGGGCTCATCGCCACCGAGGACCCCCTGCACGCTCAGTCCTGTAGCTGGCAGCGGCAAGAGCGAGGACGGCGCAGCCCACGATGATGTCGTTCACGGTCGCCAGCGGTGCCGCGGAGTCGTAGCCGCGGACGAACGGCGCGGCGGTCAACCACGCGCCGAGGCCCATGGTGACCAGACTCAGTGGTGCCGTACCGGCAGGTATGACGACGCGCAGGAAGGCTAGAGCGACGATTGCCAGCCCGACGATGACGTCGTTCCAGCCGATGAAGGCGATGTCCGCGGCGCCGTGGTCGAGCACCATCGGCGCCAGGATCAGCCAGGTCCCCACCAGCACGATCAGTTCGCTGGGACTGTGCATCATCTCGTCGACCAGACGCCGCACCGGACCTCGTGAACCGCTGGCCGTCGAATGCGGTCGCACAGCAGGAAAATGGACGCGCAAATGCATTGCATTGTCCCTTCGGATCTCCCGATCACGATGACGATTCTCATGATATGCGGGAACAGGACGGCACGGCGAAGCATCGGAGACAGCCGATTCAGTCACCGGCCCGGAGTCCGGCGAACGAAACCTGCGCGCCCCATTCAGGCACTGCCGACGGCTTTGAATGCGGATCAGGCATTCCCGGGTCCGGGACATCCACGCTGCCGGCGACGGCTCGCCGCGCCGTTGTCACGCAACCGTCATGGCGTGGGAGGTGTTCTGCCAATTGGACCGCTCACACTGAAACGGTCGGACAGGCCAGGTCAGCGGCCCTCGAGCAAATCATTCGACTCAAGGGAGTCATACCGATGACTGTCATGCATCTGGTGGCAGCAGTCACCGTGGGCGTAACGGTCGGCGCCATAGGCAACCTGATCATGCCGGGCAGTCGCCGGATCCCATTCTGGGTCCCGATGGCGGCCGCCGTAGGCGCCGCGGTGCTGGCCACGATCACGGGTCACTTAGCCGACAGCCAACCCGCCGAGCTGACCACCGGCGACGTCGTCATGCAGGTGATCTTCGCTGCTCTGACGATCAGCCTGGTTGCGGCCACAGCCGACAGGCCTCCGGCCCGGCACGACCGCGACAGCCGGGTACGGTGACCGCGGTACCCGGCGTCGACGCGCGAACGACGATCCTGATCTGCGACGCGTGCGGCGCTGACCAAACCACGGTCGAGATGACCCACGACAGCGATGTCGTGTGGCCGTTGATGGGTCCTCTGGGCTGGACCGGTTCCCCGTTCGCCACGGGTAGACACCATTGCCCGCCGTGCAGTGTCGAACCACCGGCGCTGCCGAGCCCACGCCCAGCGGACACCGCGCAACTGCACGGCGCCGCGTACGACCTGCACGTACTGGCCGAACTCGACCTCATCGTCATAGCGCCGCTGACGGACATCGACGCCGACTCGTCAGGGGTGCTGAAGGAGGCACTGGGCCAGGCGACACAGTCGCATCGGCACGTGCTGGTGGACATGCGCGCGGCAGGAGTCATCGACTCCGCAGGCCTGGGTCTCTTGGTCCGGGCCCGGCAGGACGCCAGACAGCGCGGCGGAACCCTCGCCTTGGCCGCTCCGTCGCGCTACGTGTTGACCGTCCTGCACACGATGCGGCTCGAAAGGGTCTTCGACGTGTTCGCCGACACGACCGCGGCGCTCGACTCCTATCGCCGGGCCTGAGCACCGGGCCCAGGACCGGCGGCCCCGGGATCGCTACGCCGCGGCAGCGGGCAGCTGCACGGCCTCGCCGGTCGGGCCTCGCCGGTCCGACACAGCGGCACGCAACCACGCGAAGGCATCGGCGCAGAGGTCGAACATGACGAACATGGCGTCGGCACGCAGAGCGGACAACGCCGACCGCAGGACGTCCGACGGTTCGGCGAAGCAGAGGCCGGTCGCGCGAGCGTGGGCCCGGTCCTGCGCCTGGATGAGCACGCTGAGCCCGAGCCGGTCGATGGTCGCGGCGGCGGAGAGGTCGACGACCACGCCACGGTGATGCTCCACCGCCCAGGTGAGGACGTCACGCAGCATGGAAGCGCCGCTGGCGCGCAGGTCGCCGCGGACCGTCACCAGGGCCATGCCCGCATGGGCCTCCACCCTGATCGGGCTGACGCTCCGGTCGTAGCCGACAACAGATTGCCGGATGTTCGTTGTTGTTGCTGCCGAGCCTGGTTGCGGCTTCACCATCTCCGGGCACTCTCCTTCGTCGGTGTCGACAAAGGGTCGCCGGGCGACATGGCAGCACTCCGGCAGCCACATGACATTTTCTTGACGTTAATCAACAAGCGTGGACAGGCCGGCCCAGGTTCACGGTGCTGCGCCACGTTCACGAAATCAGCTCTCGCACGATAGCCGGGGCGGGCTCGCGGGTAGGCGCATCGTTGACCGGCGCCCTCGTACAGGAGGCTTTCGATGGCCACAACGACCATGTCCATGCTGGAGACCTATCCGAAGTCCATCAATCTGGATCGCGCCAAGTTGGCCGCGGCGATCGACGCGCTCATTTCCTGTTCCGAGGCATGCACGGCGTGCGCCGACGCCTGCCTGAGCGAGGACATGGTCGCGGACCTGACCAAGTGCATCCGTACGAATCTCGACTGCGCCGACGTCTGCGGCGCCGCCGCGCGGGTGCTGTCCCGGCACACCGGCTACGACGCGAACCTGAGCCGCAGCCTCCTGGAGGCGTGCATCACGGCTTGCCGCACCTGCGCTGACGAGTGCGCCCAGCACGCCGACATGCATGAGCATTGCCGGATCTGTGCGAGCGCCTGCCGCGCCTGCGGGCAGGCGTGCCGAGAACTGCTGGCGGCGATGAACTGATCACGGCCGTGGGGGGGCGGGGGGGGGGCGGCCGCGCGCGCCGCCGCGGGGGCCCCCCCCCCCCCCCCCCCCACGACAACGACCAA
>NZ_JBEZZB010000010.1:0-102717 GCF_040638955.1 Actinoplanes sp. NPDC024001 | reverse complement strand
GTCGCCGGCGCGCTGGTGCGGCTGCGGGATGGCTCGGCGGCCGGTGGGTTGGTGGCGCCGGGATCCGGCGGCAGGGTCCCGGACGGCGTGGTGGCCGGCTCGGACGCGGCGACCGAGCCGGACGCCGAGGGAACAGGCTGCCCGGTGTTGGTGCCGTCGTCGTCCGGCCCGCAGGAGGCCAGCACCACGAAGAGGAGAATCAGCCCCAGAAGGATCCCGACGCCGATCGTGGTCAGCTGGTTCCGATTCATCTGGTGCCTCCGGGGGAGCGGCGGCGCTGGGGGGACTGTCCACGTTAGCGGCCTGGCGGCCACCCCGCGAAACGGTGTCCGTGATCGGTCACTTACCTACCCTCAATGGTCCGCAGGTATCCACCGAGGACGCGTTTCACCTCCACGGTGAGGGCTGGGCGCTCCTCCTCGGGCGCGGCGACGACCAGCGGGACCAGGCCCTGGAAGACCTGGACCAGCACGCGAGCGTTGCGGGCCCGCTCCGGTTCCGGCGTGCCGGGGGCGCGGGCCGCCAGCAGCCGCTCGATCCGGCCGAGCAGCGCGCCCTGGATCGGCTGCGCCGCGGCGGCCAGGTCGCGGGGCATGTCCGGGCGGGCGAACAGCGCCTTGAAGCCGGGGTTGTCCACGTTGAACGCCAGGATCGGGTCGACCACCCGGTCCAGCAGCTCGTCCAGGGGCAGGGCCGCGAAGTCGGCGCCCTCGAACGCGGTGCGGTGGGCGGTGTCCATCTCGGTGACGAAGCGGTCGGCGAGCGCCTGGGCGAGAGCCGGCTTGTTCGGGAAGAACTGGTAGAGCGAGCCGGGGGAGATGCCGGCCGCGGCGGCGATCGCGTTGGTGGTGGCGCGCTCGAAGCCGGCCTCGGCGAAGACGCCGGCGGCGGCGTCGAGGATCTCCGCCATTCGTCGCTCGCCCCGCGCCTGCCGGCGGCGCGGACGTTCCTCGGGCATGAACCCCCCTTGTGAAACACGAGCGATTGCTCGTAATCTGGCGCTACGAATACGAGTGGTTGCTCGTAAACCTAACAGGAGTGTCCATGACCCGTCGCCGGGCCAGGTGGACCCTGGCCGTCGCCGCCCTGCTCACCGTCGTCGCGGCGGTGCTCGCCGCCGGAGTGCTCGACCGGCTCTCGCTCAACCGTTTCGAAGCGCCGGGCGCCGAATCCATGCGCGCCCGGGAAGCCCTCGCCGACCACTTCGGCACCGGCAGCCCCAACGTCGCGCTGCTGGTCACCGCGCGTGCCGGCACGGTCGACAGCGCCGAGGTGGCAGCGGCCGGCCGGGCGCTGACCGAAGAGCTGGCCGGGCAGCCGGGTGTGGCCGACGCGTGGTCGTACTGGAGCACCTCCGGGCTGGAGACCCTGCGCAGCACCGACGGGCGGCAGGCGCTGGTGCTCGCCTGGCTGCCGGGCGACGCGTACACCGTGCGCCGGGATGTGCTGCCGGCGCTCGCCCCGGCGTTCACCCGCACCACGGAGAGCATCAGCGTGCGGGTCGGCGGTGCGGACGAGGTGTTCCGCAACGTCATGCAGCAGGCCCGCGCCGACTTCCTGCGCGCCGAGCTGATCGTGCTGCCGGTGGTGTTCCTGCTGCTCTGGGCGGTGTTCCGGCGGGTGTCGGCGGCGGCGGTCACGCTCGGCGCGGGGATCTTCGCGGTGCTCGGATCGCTGGCCCTGCTGCGCGGAGCGGTCGAGTTCGCCGAGATCTCCACGTTCGCGGCGAACCTCGCGCTGGTCATGGGCATCGGGCTGGGTGTCGACTACGGGCTGTTCATGATCTTCCGGTTCCGGGAGGAGCTGCACGCCGGCGTTGCGGTCCCCGAGGCGGTCGTGCGGACGGTGCGCTTCGCCGGGCGTACCGTGCTGTTCAGCGCCGCGACCGTCGCCGCCTCGCTGGCCGTGCTCCTGCTCTTCCCCTTCCCGTTCCTGGCCTCTTTCGCGTACGCGGGAATCGCCGTCGTCGTGGCCGCCGCGCTCGCGGCGACCGTCCTGCTGCCTGCCGCGCTCGCGCTCCTGGGTCACCGCGTGCTGCGCGCCGGCGGCGCGCCCCGCGGCGCCTTCTGGCACGGCCTCGCGGCGCGCGTCATGAAAAGCCCGATCGGGTACGGTACGGCCGCGCTGGCCCTCCTGCTGCTGCTCGGGGCGCCGCTGCTCGGTATCCGTTTCGGCCTGCCGGACGACCGGGTGCTGCCCGCGTCCGCGCCGGTCCGGCAGATGTACGACCAGATCCGCGCCGGATTCCCCCAGGAGGAGGCGGACGCGCTGCAGGTCGTCGCCGCGCCCGCCCCGGCGGACGGCCTGGCCGCCTACGCCGCCGACCTGTCCCGCCTGGCCGGGGTGGTCCGGGTCGACTCGGCCGCCGGCTCCTACGCGGCCGGCTCCCCGGTGCCCGGCCTGCCCGCCACCCGCTTCACCGGCCCCGGCGGCCTGACCCGGCTGTCGGTCGTGCCGGCCAGCGCCGCCCTGGAATCCGACGCCGTCGGCCTGGTCGCCGCGGTCCGTGCCGTGCCCGCGCCGTCGCCGGTCGACGTCGGCGGCTATCCCGCCGACCTGGCCGACTACCGCGCCGGGGTGCTCGACCGGCTGCCCCTGATCGGCGCGGTGATCCTGATGGTCACGTTCGTCGTGTTGTTCCTGATGACCGGCAGCGTGATCGCCCCGCTCAAGGCGGCCGTGCTCAACCTGCTCAGCCTGTCGGTGATGTTCGGCGCCCTGGTCTTCGTCTTCCAGGAGGGCCACCTGGCCGGGCTGCTGGGTTTCACCCCGACCGGCTCGATCGAACCGAGCATCCCCATCCTGATGTTCTGCGTGGCCTGGGGCCTGTCCATGGACTACGAGGTTTTCCTATTGGCCCGCATCAAGGAGGAGTACGACCGCACCGGTGATCCCTACGCCGCGGTCCCGCTGGGCATCGCCCGCAGCGCACCCCTGGTGACAGCCGCCGCGCTGATCCTGGCCGTGTCGTTCGCGGCCTATGCCACCGGCCGGGTCGTCTTCCTGCAGCAGCTCGGCATCGGCATGGCCCTGGCCGTGCTCGTCGACGCGACCGTGGTGCGGGGTGTGCTGATGCCGGCTCTGCTGCGCCTGGCCGGCCACGCCAACTGGTGGTCCCCGGCCCCACTGCGCCGCCTCCACCAGCGCATCGGTCTGGCGGAAACCGCCGCGCGGCCACCACGGCCCGGTGACCTCGCGGATCGTCAGGTCTGCGGCAACGCCGTCAGAGCAGGAAGATGAGCAGCGTTACGAAGAGGGCGTGGGTGACGACGCCGCCGGTGCCGAGTGCGACCGCCAGGGTTCCGGTGCGGCGGGCCGGGGAGTCGGGGGCCGACTCGCGGACGGCGCGCAGGCCGATCAGGATCGCGTAGATCGAGCAGAGCAGCAGCGGGTTGATCACCAGGCTGACCGCGCCGACCACCACCGTGCGCTTCTCCGGGGAGAGGCCGGGTCCCGGCGTCGGCGCGGGCGGGCGGGTGGCCGCCGGCACGGTCACCGGGGTGGCGTACCCGAGCTGCTCGGACACCGAGTCGACCGGCTGGGTGAGGAAGGGCGCGTATCCCGGGGAGGCCGGCAACGGCGCCGCCGGCGTCGTGATCGACGGCGCGGTGATCTCCGCCGAGTGAGGCGCGAAGATCTCGCCCGGCGACTGCTCGTTGGTGTGCGGGCCGGGCACCGGGGCACCGGTCGGCTTGGTGGCCAGACCGCCGCGCCACCCGGCCGAGACGGTGGTCGGCGGCATGGCGGCCCCGCCCGGTTGCAGGTGCGACGTCCACTCCCGGCCGTCCCACCAGCGCAGGGCGGGCAGACCGCTCGGGTCGGCATACCATCCGGCGGGCACGGGGTCCGTCATGAGCGTGCGTCCTTGTCTGCGGCGTCAGCAGGGCTGTGATTCCCCATCGGCGCCGCACGCCCGGACCTGAGTCATTCCGCCGGGCTCGAGCACGTGGGCTGCGGCCGGGACGTACGCGGCCGCAACCCACGTGAGGCAGCTCAGGCGCGGGTGATCCGCAGGTTGTCGACGGCCGCCTCGACCAGGGACGCGGTCCCGGCGTCGGCCGCTTCCACCTGCAGGCGGATCGTCTGCCCGGCGTACCCGGAGAGGTTTGCCGAAGCGGCCGCCCAGGCCGCTGCCCGGTTGGTGGCCGCGCCGGTCAGGGTCAGGACCGTGGTGGTGGTCGTCCCGGAGACCACCCGGACCCGCAGGTAATCGGCGGTGGTCGCGTTGTTCAGGTGGGCGAGGTACCAGGACAGGTTGAGCGTCAGCGTGCCGGACGGCAGGGTGATCTGCGGCGACTGCAGGGTGGTTACGCCGCCGTCGAGGTCGTTCGCGCCGGCGCTGGCGCCGGCTGCCGCACCGGTGATCAGGGCGTAGCTGCCGCTCGCCGCGGCGTCGAGCTGGGTGGCGACGCCGGAGCTGGTGGTCGCGGCCGGGTTGCCGCGTTCCAGCCGGCCGGCGGTCGCGGTGTCGGACGACAGCGCGGTCCAGGCGGTGGCCGTTTCCAGATCGTCGGACCAGACCGTCTCGCCGGGCGGCTGCGCGTCGGCAGCGAGGTTCCACACCGCGTACGCGATGGCGTCGGCATTGCGGTTCAGCGCCGTGTCGTTGATGTTGGTGATGGTGTCGCAGGACGCGTGGTAGCAGGGGTCGAAGCGCCCGGTGGTGCCGCCCCAGAGCTGGACCTGCGCCGCGGTCTTGGTGCCCTCGGCGCCGGTGAACGTGCCGCCCGCCGGGATGCCGGCGCGGATGAACGGGCCGTAGTCGCTGCGCCCGTCGAAGTCGGTGCCGCGGGTCGGCACGCCGATCGACGAGAAGTACGCGGCGAGCGTCTGCTCGATCTCCGCCGAGCCGGCCGGCCCGGGTCCGGCGCCGGTGCCGTCGGAGTTGTCGCCGTCGTAGAGGAAGTAGCCGGCGTTCGGCGAGCCGACCATGTCGAAGTTCAGGTAACCGGTGATCGCCGCCCGCTGGGCGGAGGTCAGCGAGTTCACGTACGCCGTGGAACCGCGCAGACCCAGCTCCTCCGCGCCCCACCAGGCGAAGCGCAGGTGCCGGTCCGGCTGGAAGCCGGAGCGTGCGACCTGCAGCGCGACCTCCAGGATGGCGGCCGAGCCGGACCCGTTGTCGTTGATGCCCGGACCGGCGGTGACGCTGTCCAGGTGCCCGCCGATCATCAGCGTGTCCGAGGTGTCGCCGCCCGGCCAGTCGGCGAGCAGGTTGTACCCGGTGGCGCCGTTGTAGGTGAACGACTGCTGGGTGGTGGTGAAGCCGGCGGCGTCCAGCAGGTTCTTCACATAGGTGACCGAGTCGAGATAGCCGGGCCGGCCGTGCGCCCGGTTGCCGCCGTTGGCGGTGGCGATGCTCTGGAACTGGCTGAGGTGGGCCTTGACGTTGGCGACCGGGATGTCCGGTGCGGCGGCGGCGTGAGCCGGGGTGGCGGTGGCCAGCCCGGCTACGAGTGCGGCGACGCCGATGAGGGGGAGTGCTCGCATGGGCCCGAGCATCGCAGAGCGGACAGGTCACGCCCTCATATCAATCGATACCTATCGTGTGGACTTTCGTCCGGACTTCGGGCGCGGATCGCGCCCGAAGTCCACACAGCCACCTACTTCGCGGCCTTCTTGGCGAGCTGGATCTGCTCATAGACCCGGGTACGCAACTCGACGAACCGTGGATCGGCGCGGGTGTGCAGCTGGTCCCGCTCGGCCGGCAGGTCGATGACCAGCTCGTCCTGCACCACGGTCGGCGAGGACGACAGCATGACCACCCGCTGCCCCAGGTACACCGACTCGTCGATGTCGTGGGTGACGAACAGGATGGTCACGTTGAGCCGCTTCCACAGTGACCGGACCAGGTCCTCCAGGTCGGCGCGGGTCTGCGCGTCGACCGCCGCGAACGGCTCGTCCATCAACAGCGTCTGCGGCTCGTAGGCGACCGCGCGGGCGATCGCCACCCGCTGCTGCATGCCGCCGGAGAGCTGCCACGGGTACGCCGACTCGGTGCCGGTCAGCCCGACCGCGTCCAGCGCCTCGTCGACGAGGTGCTTGCGGCGCGCCTTGGCCACCTTTTTCTGCTTGAGCGGCAGCTCCACGTTGTCGCGCACACTCATCCAGGGGAACAGGCTGCGCCCGTACTCCTGGAACACCACGGCCATGCCGGGCGGCGGCCCGTCCACCGCCTTGCCGTTGACCCGCACGTCACCGCCGGTCGGGTCGAGCAGACCGGAGATGCAGCGCAGCAATGTCGTCTTGCCGCAGCCGGACGGCCCGACCAGGCAGACCAGGTCGCCGTTGTCCACGGTGAACGTGAGATCGCGCAGCGCCTCCACCTCCCGGTTGCCGGACCGGTAGACCTTGCGCAGGCCCTTCACCTCGAGCATCGACGACCTCCTACCCTTGGCGCTGCGCCGCGCGCAGGCCCTCGTACCACCGCAACGCCCGCTGCTCAGCGAGCCGGAACAGCACCGACAGCACGAAGCCGAGCAGGCCGAGCAGGATGATCCCGCTCCACATCTCCGGGATCGCGAAGCTGCGCTGGAACTGGACGATGGTGAAGCCCAGACCGTTGCTGGCCGCGAACATCTCGCTGATCACCATCAGGATGATCGCGATGGACAGCGCCTGGCGCAGTCCGGCCGCGATCTGCGGGCCCGCCGACGGCAGGATCACCTTGGTGATCCGGGCCGGGCCGGTCACCCCGTACGCGCGGGCGGTGTCCAGCACCACGCTGTCCACCGCGCGCACCCCCTCCACGGTGTTGAGGAGGATCGGCCAGATGCAGCCGAAGACGATCACGATCACCTTCATGCCGTCACCGATGCCGGCGAACAGCATGATCACCGGGACGAGCACCGGCGGCGGGATGGCCCGGAAGAACTCCAGCACCGGCTCCACCGTGGCGCGCAGCCGCCGGCTCATGCCGATCGCCACACCGAGGGCGATGCCGATGACGGCTGCCAGGGCGTACCCGGTGAACAGCCGCACCAGGCTCGGCGCGACGTCGGCGCGCAGCCGGTCCGGCTGCCAGGTGTCGCCGAAGGCGGTCAGGATGTCGCGCAGCGGCGGCGAGTAGAAGCTCTCGCTGCCGTCGCTGAGCACGAACCAGGCCCCGAACAGGACGATCGGCAGTGCCAACACATAAGCAGCGCGCTTGGCAAAAGCGATCATGCCGTCACCTCGCCCCGGACCGACTGGTGCCAGGCGAGCAGGCGGCGCTCGCCGGTACGAGCCAGCAGGTTGATCAGCACGCCGAGGATGCCGGTGACGACGATCAGCGCGTACATGGTGGGGACCGCCTCGGACGCCTGCGCGACCGCGATCTCCTTGCCCAGGCCGGGCGAGCCGATCACCAGCTCGGCGGTGATCGCCAGGACCAGGGCCACCGAGGCGGCGAGCCGCACACCGGTGAAGACGTACGGCAGGGCCGTCGGCCACAGCACGTGCCGGATCCGCGCCCACGCGGAGAACCGGAAGCTGCGGGCGGTCTCGTCGGCGACCGGGTCCACGTCGGCCACCCCGTAGAGCACCTGCACCAGCACCTGCCAGAACGCCGCGTAGCAGACCAGCATCAGGGTGGAGCCGATGTCGGTGCCGTAGAGCAGCACGGCCAGGGGGATCAGCGCGACCGACGGGATCGGCCGCAGGAACTCGACCGTCGAGGCGGTCAGCGCGCGCAGCACCGGGATCGAGCCGATCACGATGCCGGCCAGGACGCCGGCGCCGACCGCGATGGCCAGCCCGAGCGCCCAGGCGAGCAGGGTCTCGCCGAGCGACAGCCAGAACTGCGACCGGCCGGTCTCGTCGGCCAGCGCGGCGGCGATCCGGCTGGTCGGCGGCAGGTACCGCTCGTTGACCAGCCCCAGGCGGGGCAGCAGTTCGATGAGGAGAAGCAACCCGGCCAGGCCGGCAGCGCCCAGAAGGGCGGGGCTGCCGAGCCGGGCCGGGTTGCCGCGACGGGATGTCACGGGAGCAGCTTCTCCAGGTCCGGGGTGCCGGAGAAGATGCCGTCCTGCTCACCGAGCTTGGCCAGGGTCTCGACCGACGCCTCGTTGATCTGGGTGGGCCACTTCGGCAGGACCAGCTTGGCGCCCAGCGCGGCGTCGATCTTGGTGTAGGTGCTGAGGACGCCGCGCACCTCGTCCGGGTGGGCGTCGGCGTACTGCAGCGACTCGTTCATCGCCTCGGTGAACCGCTTGACCAGGTCGGCGTCGTCGGCCGCCAGCTTGGTCGAGGTGAAGTACGCGGCGACGGTCAGGTCGTCGGCGGCGTCGACGAAGGTCGAGGCGATCTCCCGGCCACCGGCGGCCTTGATGGTGGACAGCTGCGGCTCGACCACCCAGGCCGCGTCGACGTCGCCCTTCTCCAGGGCCGCCTGCATGTTCGGGAACGGCATCTCGACGAAGTTGACGTTCGCCCCGTCGCCGCCGGCCTCGCGCACCGACTGGCGGGTCACCGTGTCGCCGATGTTCTTCAGCGTGTTCACCGAGACCTTCTTGCCGACCAGGTCGGCCGCGGTCTTGATGGTGCTGTCCTTCTTCACCACCACGGCGCCGAAGTCCTTGCCCTGCTCACCGGTGGAGGCGACGCCCGCGGCCACGGCCTTGATCGGCACGTTCTTGGTCTGGGCGATCATCAGCGAGGTGAAGTTGCTGAAGCCGAACTGGAACTGGCCGCTGACGACACCGGGGACGATCGCCGCGCCGCCCTGACCGGACTCCATGGTCAGCTCGATGTTGCGGTTGGAGAAGAACCCCTTCTGCTGGCCGAGGTAGATGGGGGCCACGTCGATGATGGGGATGACGCCGACCTTGACCTTGTCGACGCCGCCGCCCGAGTCGCCGGAGCCGCCGGAATCGCTGTCGGTGCCGCACGCCGCCAGCGAGCCGGCGAGCGTCACCGCAACGATCCCAGCGAGAAGACGCCGCATATCTACTCCTTCGAAATGTGTGCGCTCTACGAACAACAGTTCTCATGAAGAACGCTATGATGTGCCCCGTGTCACGTCAACGATTGCGCTCGATCATCTGATGCCGCGCGAACCGTACTACGTCCAATCGCTCGAGCGTGGGCTCGCCGTGATCCGTGCATTCGACGCACAACATCGCGAACTAACCCTCAGTGACGTCGCGCGAGCCTGCGGTCTGACCCGCGCCGCAGCGCGGCGATTTCTGCTCACATTGACCGATCTGGGGTACGTGCGGACCGACGGCCGGCTGTTCTCCCTGGCCCCGCGCGTGCTGGAGCTCGGCTACTCCTACCTGTCGAGCCAGTCGCTGCCCGAGGTCGCCGAGCCGCACCTGGAGCGGCTGGTCGCTGAGGTTCGCGAGTCGTCCTCGATGTCGGTGCTCGACGGTGACGACATCGTTTACGTCGCCCGCGTCCCAACCAGCAGGATCATGCGGGTCGCGATCAACGTCGGGACGCGCTTCCCGGCGTACGCCACCTCGATGGGCCGGGTCCTGCTGGCCGCCCTGCCCGACGGTGAACTTGAGGCGTACCTCACACGCGCCAAGCTGGAGCCGCTCACCGACCGCACCATCTGCTCGCCCGTCGCGCTGCGCGCCGAACTCGACCGGGTCCGCGCCGACGGCCACGCCATCGTCGACCAGGAACTCGAGGAGGGCCTGCGCTCGATCGCCGCACCGGTCCGCGACCGCACCGGCGCCGCCGTCGCCGCGGTCAACGTCTCCGTGCACGCGGTGCGCGCCACCGTCGAGGACATCCGCGAGCGGCTGCTGCCGCCGCTGCTGGCCGCCACCGCGGCCATCGAGGCGGACCTGAGGATCGCGAACGGTTGACGCTCACAAAGGCCAGATATCCGTCGAAAAGATAGGTTGTGACGGACTTCCGGCTGCGCCCCTGGTGGCTCTGGCTGGCTGCGGGGATCGCCGGCGCGGTGGGCTACGTGCTGCTGCCGTACGGCTGGCTGTCCCTGGCCGTCTCCACGCTGATCTCGGCGGGCTCCTGCGCGCTGATGCTCGCCGGCGCCCACTGGCACCGGCCGGCGTCACGCCGCCTCTGGCACGTCTTCGCCGCCGGCATCGCCCTGTGGGTGCTCGGCGACCTGATCTACGCGGTGTACCTGCTGGTCCTGCGGAACCTGCCCTATCCGTCCTGGGCCGACGCCTGCTACCTGGGCGCCTATCCGATGCTGACCGTGGCGCTGTTCCGGCTCACCCGCCAGCGCGGGGCGATCCGGTCGGGCAACCTGATCGACTCGGCGATCATCGCGGTCGCCGTCGGGATCGGGTACTGGACGTTCCTGATCGAGCCGATCGTGACCGACCGGTCCACACCGCCGTCGGCCCGGGCGGTGGCCGCCGGATACCTCGTCGTCGGGGTGCTGCTCTGCGCGGTGATCACCCCGATCCTGCTGCGGCGCGGGCCCCGCACGGTCAGCCTCTGGCTGCTCACCGGCGGCAGCGCCATCACGCTGGCCTGCAACATCGCCTACTCGCTGCCGGCCGTGCAGTCCTCCGCCGCCCAGTACGTCTTCGGCGGCCACCTGCTGGCGTACGCCTTCTGGGCGGCCGCCGCGCTGCACCCGTCGATGGGCCGCCCGGCGATCACCGAGGGCGACAGCCTCGGGCGCAGCCGCCTGCTCGTGCTGACCGCCTCGATGCTGCTGGTCCCGGCGATCCTGCTGGTCCAGGGCGAACGCGACGGCGGCGGCGACCTCAGCTGGGCCGCCGTCGGCATCGGCTCGATGGCGCTGTTCGTGCTGGTCGCGACCCGGATGTCCGGATACGTCGCCCGGGTCGACAGCCAGGCCCGGCAGCTGCGCGAGCTCGCCATGCGCGACGACCTGACCGGCCTGCCGAACCGGCGCGACCTGGAACGCCAGGCCGCCGAGGCGGTCGCCAACGGCAGCTGCCACCTCATCATGATCGACCTGGCCGGGTTCAAGCACGTCAACGACCGTCTCGGCCGGGCGGTCGGCGACCAGACGCTGGTGGCGGTCGCCGGGCTGCTGCGCGAATGCGTCCGCGACGGCGACGTGGTGGCCCGGATGGGCGCCGACGAGTTCGCCGTGCTGGTCTGCGACACCCTGCCCGGCGACGGCGACACCGTGGCCGACCGGCTGATGGAGATGCTGCGCCACCCGGTGCAGGCCGGCGAGCACGAGCTGCTGCTCAACGCGCGTCTCGGCGTCGCCGAGGCGACCGGGGACATCAGCGCCATCGAGCTGATCCGGCGCGCGGACACGGCCCGGTACGCGGCGAAGGCTTCCGGTGGGCAGCTCATCACGTACAGCAGCGAGCTGGACGAGCGCGCCGAAGCCGCCGAACGCCTCGGCGCGGACCTGCGGCACAGCCTCGACGACGGCGACTTCCGGGTCGTCTACCAGCCGATCATCGAGCTGGCCGACGGCCGGGTGGCGGCGGTCGAGGCCCTGGTCCGCTGGGAGCACCCGGTCCGCGGACCGGTCAGCCCGGCCGCGTTCATCCCGGTCGCCGAGGACAACGGCCTGATCGTCGAGCTGGGCGAGTGGGTGATGCGGACCGCCTGCCGGCAGTTCGCCACCTGGCGCCGCGAGCTCGGCGACCGCGCCCCGCGCTACGTCAGCGTCAACGTCTCCGCCCGCCAGCTCAACGAGCCCGGCTTCCCCGATGTCGTTTCCGGCATCCTGGCCGAGACCGGCGTCGCCCCGAACGCCCTGCTGGTCGAGGTCACCGAGACCGCGCTGTTCGCCGGGCGCACCGCGATCGAGGCGGTCGAGACCCTGCACCGGGCGGGTGTCGGGATCGCCCTCGACGACTTCGGCACCGGGCACTCGTCGCTGGGCCTGCTGCGCACCGTCCCGGTCGACGTCCTGAAGGTCGACAAGTCGTTCGTCGACGAGATCACCACAGCCGGCCGGCGCGCGGTCATCGTGGACGCGCTGATCCACGTCAGCAACGGCCTCGGCCTGCGCGCCGTCGCCGAGGGCGTGGAGACCGCCGAGCAGGCCGCCTACCTGCGCGACCTGGGGTATCAGTACGCCCAGGGCTACCACTTCGGCCGCCCGGTGCCGCAGCCCGCCTTCGAGGAGGTCAGCGTTCTCGGACGCGCTCGGTGATCGCCTGGCCCAGCTCCGCGGTGGTGCCGTTGCCGTGCAGGTCCGGGGTGAGCGGCGCGTCGCCCGGTCCGGCCGCCAGGACGTCCTCGACGGCGCCGAGCAGGTGGGCCGCGGCCTCCGGATGCCCGAGGTGTTCCAGCATCATCGCACCGCACCAGATCTGCCCGACCGGGTTGGCGATGCCCTTGCCGGCGATGTCCGGCGCCGAACCGTGCACCGGCTCGAACAGGCTCGGGTGCCGCCGGTCCGGGTTGATGTTCGCGCTCGGGGCGATGCCGAGCGTGCCGGTGCAGGCCGGGCCGAGATCCGACAGGATGTCGCCGAACAGGTTGCTGGCCACCACCACGTCGAACCAGTCCGGGCGCAGCACGAACTGCGCGGCCAGCGCGTCGATGTGGAACTTGTCGACGCGCACGCCGGGGAAGCGTTCGCCCATCTCGGCGACCCGCTCGTCCCAGTACGGCATCGAGATGGAGATGCCGTTGCTCTTGGTCGCGGACGTCAGGTGCCGTTTCGGGCGGCTCTCGGCCAGCTCGAACGCGAACCGCAGGACCCGGTCGATGCCGATGCGGGTCATCACCGTCTCCTGCAGCACGGTCTCCCGCTCGGTGCCCTCGAAGATGCGCCCGCCCACACTGGAGTACTCACCCTCGGTGTTCTCCCGCACGACCAGGAAATCGATGTCGCCGGGCTCGCGCCCGGCGAGCGGGCTGCGCACGCCCGGCATCAGCCGGCACGGCCGCAGATTCACGTACTGGTCGAAGGTACGCCGGAACTGCAGCAGGCTGCCCCAGAGCGAGACATGATCGGGTACGACGGAGGGCCACCCGACCGCGCCGAAATAGATGGCGTCGAACCCGCGCAGCGTCTGCTCCCAGTCATCCGGCAGCATCGTGCCGTGCCGCTGCCAGTACTCGGCGCTGGCGAAGTCGAACTGCTCGAACTCGAGCCGCAGGCCGAAGCGGCCGGCCGTGGCCTCCAGCGTCTCGAGCCCGGCCGGAACCACCTCTTTGCCGATGCCGTCGCCGGGAATCACCGCGATCCGATGTGAGCTCATTCCCTCACTGTGCCCGCGGCGGGCGCGCCTTAGACCTCGGGTCAGTAGGGGCCGACGATGAACGCGGCGCCGCTGCTGATGATCGACGGATTCCCGTTGTTCGGGGCGCCGATGGAGCCGTCGTCCACCACGGTCAACACGTAGGCGTCCTCGACCACGCCCGTCAGGTCGAGGTCGCAGACGAACTGGGTGTCACTGACGACCACCTTGACCATGCACTCGGCCGCGTTCCGGTTGCTGACCGAGTTGTAGGCGCCGTTGACCAGGAAGACGTGTGCCTTGGAGCTCGTCGGGTCGACGACGGTCTCGAAGTCGAGCTGGGAGAATCCCGCGCCGGCGACCTCGACGGTGACGAGCTGCGTATTGGCCGCGGCGTTGTTCGGCGACACCGTGATGCCGTTGCTGTACGTGAAGTAGATCGGGTTGTTGGTGTTCGCGTCGTTGTCCGGATCGGCGCTGTTCACCGTGCCGCCCGGCGCGACCACGGACAGTTCCAGGTTGCCGCCCGCGGCTCTCGGCGCGGTGGTCGCGGTGAAGCTGGTGCCGTTCGCGCCGACTTTGATGTCGGTGAGCGGCACGTCCCCGATCGAGGCGGTGATCGGCGCCGTGACCGCGGTGAACCCGGTGCCGGTCACGGTGATCGGCTGCCCGCCGGCGGCCGGGCTGCTGTCCGGCGTGATCGCGGTGATGGTCGGCTTGAGGGCCACCGTGTACAGGGCGGTCGCCAGCAGGACGCTGGTGCTGGTGTTGTCGGTGTCATAGGCGCAGACGTGCCACTTCGACTGGATCTGCTGGACCTGCTGGGCCTGCGAGTTCGTGAAGCTCAGCGGCACCGCCGGCACGTTGAAAACGATCTTCCACGAGGTGACCCGCTTGACCGTGGCCGGAGTGGCCGTGAACACCCCGGCCGTCAGGGTCGTGCTGGTGCCGTCAATCGCGGCATTCGCCCTGGCCCTCGTGCTGCACGAGGCGGAGCCCGACCCGAAGTACTGGAACTGCACCGTCGGCGTGGCCCCGGCCGGGAACGGCGACGGCACCGCCGTGTTCGGGGTGATCGAGCCGACGACCGTGTTGCCGCCTCCCGCCGGCCCGTAAGCGGGGCTCAGCGTCATCCCCATCGGGGCCGCGGAGGCCGGCGCGCTCAGGCCGGCCAGCACCAGAACGGTCGCCATGAGCGATGCCAGCACGGCACGTCGGGTGCTTCTCATGGGTGCGCACTCCTCCTACGGCTCACCTGCGGCCAGGCGGTTTCAGAGCAGCGTAACGTTCATGTTGGTCCGGAATTGCGGAGAATGTCGAACCGGGCTTGCCCCGCCCCGCCTCGATCGGTGATCATGACTGTCCGGGGGAGGGGAGCGGTCTGTTGGTGCGGTGGCGGTTCAGGCGGGTCCGTACCCTGATCATCGGCGGCCTGCTGCTCGCCATCTCGGTGGGCATGCTGGTGGCCGCCCACGCGACGCGGGGCTTCACCAGCGATCTGCTGCTCAACCTCGGCTCCAGCCTGGTGCTCGCCGCGGTCTCGTACGTGATCTTCGATCCGATCTTCGACGAGGCCCGCAAGGCCCGCGTCGAGGAGCACGACCGCTTCGACCAGGCCACCTTCATCGACCGGATGCGCGAGACCCACCGCAACATCCGGATCCTGGACACCTGGACGATCCTGCTGGAGGGCCGCGCCCGCGCCCGCACGTTCAGCGCGATGCGGGAGGCCCTCAACCAGGGCGCGACCATCCGGGTCCTGCTGCTCGACCCGAACTCCGCCGCCGCCCAGCAGCGCGCCGAGGAGCTGGAGCGCCGCCAGATCGACGTCGCCGCGCAGATCATGGAGAACCTGCGCCACCTGTACCTGTTCCGCGAGCAGCTGGACAGCCACGAGCAACGCTCGCGCCTGAAGGTCTGCGTCTACGACGCCTCCCCGTCGATCCAGCTCTACCAGTGGGACGGTCGGGCACTGATCTCGTTCTTCCCGATCGGCAAGGTGTCGTTCGACGTCCCGCAGCTCGAGGTCGACATGGCCAGCCCGTGGGGCCAGTTCGTCGACCGCCGCTTCGACGAGCTGTGGGACCACGGCGACCACATCCGCACCCTGGACCGGTACTGGCGGCTCACCGTCACCCTCACCCACGGCGGCGACCGGCTCGACGCGGTGCCGGTGCCCTACGTCAGCGACGGCGACGGCGTCTACGTCGACGGCACCGGCCACCTCGCCAACCGGCTCGCCGACCGGGTGCTGCACGCCCACGCCGAGCAGCCGGCCGCCTTCGGCGCGCAGGCCGTCTGGCCGCCGCGCCGCTCCGGCCAGCACACCCGCACCTTCGACCTGATCCGCCTCGACGAGCCGGCCGAGGTCCTCGCCCTCTTCGACAAGAAATACGGCGGCTACCCCGCCGCCCGGTCCGGCGAGGTCTTCCTGCTCCACCTCGCCGCCCGGTAGAAGCGGGGGCGAGGTACGACACCCCGCCGTGCCCCCGGCCGCCGACTCGCGCTGTGATTGACTAACACCCATGGTTCGGTGTCCGCCCACGTCAGCCCGAGTGATGCGGTGACCGCCGGGCCGGCTGCGGCCACCCGACCGCACAACCGCAAGCAGCTCATCGTCGAGGCCGCCGGCCAGGTGTTCAGCGAGCGTGGCTACCACGCGGCCTCGATGGAGGAGATCGCCGCCGGGGTGGGCATCAGCGCGGCCGCGCTGTACCGGCACTTCCCGAACAAGTACGCGCTGTTCGCCGAGTGCGCCGACGTGATGGCCGGCCGACTCGTCGCCGCCCTCGCCGCGCTGCCGCCCGGTGCGGCCCTGACCGATGTGCTGGCCGCCCTGGTCCGGGTCACCGTCGCGCACCGCGCGTCCGGCGGGCTGTACCGGTGGGAGGCCCGCTACCTGGAACAGCCCGACCGGCGGCTGCTGCGGGCCAAGTTCGCGCACGTCGTCGACTCGGTGACCGAGGTGGTGCGGCGCGAGTACCCGATGCCCGACGAGCGCCTGCGCGCCGTCGCGGCCCTCGGCGCGATCGGCTCGGTCACCATGCACCACACCGCGATCGCCCAGCGCCGGCTGGAGGAACTGCTGCTGGCCTCCGCCACGCGCGTGGTCGCCACCGACCCGGCCGCGGCCGCGGGCAGCGCGCGCCTGGTCGAGCTGCCGGCCCTGCCGGTGCCGCGCACCCGGCGCGCGGAGATCCTGGCGGCGGCCATCCCACTGTTCGCGCGCGACGGCTTCGCCACCGTCACCAACGGGCAGATCGCGCAGGCGGTCGGCCTCGCCCCGTCCGCGATCTACCGGCACTACCCGAGCAAGGTCGACATTCTGGTCGCCGCCTGCCTGCAGGCAGCCGGCCTGCTGACGCAGGCCGTGGACCGCAGCCTCCACCAGGCGGCAGACCCGCGCCAGGCCGTTGTGGCACTGACCGCGGCGTACGTGGCCTACAGCTTCGAACACAACGCCCTGAACAGCGTCGCCGAGGCGGAGATCCGTGGCCTGCCGGACGATCTGCGCCGCCCGCTGATCCTCGCGCAGCGTGAGCACATCGCCGTCTGGGAGCAGCAGCTGCGGCTGGCCCGCCCGGAGCTGGACCAGCGGCAGGCCCGGCTGCTGGTGCACGCCGGCTTCGGTGTGGTGGTGGAGGCCGGGCGCGCCCTGCGCTGGCAGGACACGCCCGGCCACCGGGACGCCGTCACGGCCATGGTCACCGGCGCCCTGACCCTGTGACCGAGAAGCGCCGGCTCAGGCGCCGGGGCGGTTCCCGGTCGGGATGGTGATCGGCGTGTGGGTCGCCGAGGTGCCGTTGTTGAGGAAGAGCATCGCCAGGCCCCGCACGAACCGGTCGAACATCGAGAACCCGGTCGGCATGATCGGCGACAGCCCCTCGCGGAACGCCACGTACGCCGGCCAGCCGACCTCGATCAGCGTCCGCGCCGCGTAGTCGCGCGGCAGCTTCAGCCAGTCGCCGATCCTGTCGCTGAGCAGGTAGCGGGCGAACTCGCGCTGGAAGCCCTTGGTGACACCCAGATCGATCTGCGAGGTCAGGCCGAGCAGGATGTCGGCCAGGTCGATGCCCTCGGGCGTCGGGGCGAGCAGCGGCGTCAGCGCGTACGCCGACTGCTGTTTCGCCGCGGCCCAGCTGGCCGGGATGAAGTCGTCGCGCACGCCCAGCAGGTGCAGCGCGACCTGCCACATGTGCAGGAAGGCGTCCTCCTCGGCGGCGGACATCCGGATGCCCCACGACTTGAGCTTGCCGTGCACATAGGTGCCGAGGCTGTGGAAGGTGATCAGGATGTCGCCGTTGCTGATCGGGATGAAGTCCTGATCGTCGGTGACCGCCCGCCACTTCGCCGACTGCGGGAGCAGATGCCGCACCGCCGCGTGGGTCAGGCGCGTCTTGTTGGAGGTGGTGATGAACATGCCGGACGGCTTGAAGGCGTCGGGGGCGCTGAGGTCGTACCCGTAGGTGAAGGTCTTGGCCGCCCGGTCCTGCATGTCGGCGCCGCCCTGCGACCAGTAGACGTTGCGCGCCTCGCGCGGGATGACCGTGCTCATGATCCCGCTGCCCAGGCCGTAGAGCAGGAACAGGTACATGCTCATCCGCTTGTTGAACTGGGCGGCCCGGTCCAGCTTGGTCTGGTCGGCCCACGACGGCAGCCGGTTGTGCTGCTGCAGATAGGTGGTGAGGGCGGCCGGGATGCCGCTGGGCAGCGGGTCCCCGTTCTTGATCCACTTGCTGAACGCGGTGTTGACCGCCGGAACCTGACCGTTCTGCAGGAGCGAGGCGACGAGCGGGTCGGTGGCGTCGTCCCAGACACCCCACGGATCGGTGACGGTGTCGGTAGCGGCGATCGAGCCGGCGGACGACCAGGCCCAGGCGGCGGAAGGCGCGGCCACGCCCGCCAGCCCCAGCGCGGCGCCCAGCGTCAGAGCGCGCCTCCTGCTGAGATTCTGCATTGACTTTTCCTACTTCCCGTCGAAACCACGTCACACCAGGAAACGAGGTCAGTGCTGGCATTACTAGCAGGCTTACACATTCATCGATGTGTGATTTCCCGTTAACATAGCGGCCCGCAGCGCTCCCGGCAAGGCTGCTGGTTTCGCGATCGGCGAGCCTCGCGCGGCGCCGGGAAGTCCGCTTCTGGTCGGCGCCGCGCCCTAGTGATCAACCTCGGATAGCAATACGGTCGTCAATGGATCACTCGTCACCTCTCCTCGACCGGGTCGCCGGTTCCAGCAAGGAGGTCAGGACATGAGCACGAGCCGCAGACCGTGGATGATCACCGTTCTCGCTGTCGTCTCCCTCGTCGCCGCCTGTTCGGGCGACGGCGGCACCGAGGGTGGCGACGCCGGCGGATACCCGGACCAGAACATCACCTTCGTCGTGCCGTTCAGCGCCGGCGGGCCGACCGACACCGTGACCCGGATGATCGCCGACCCGATGGCCAAGGCGCTGGGCGGCAAGATCGTCGTGCAGAACGTCGAGGGCGCCGGCGGCACGGTCGCGGCCGGCCAGGTCGCGCAGGCCGAGCCGGACGGCTACACCGTGCTCATGCACCACATCGGCATGTCCACGGCGCCCGCGCTGTACAAGGACCTCAGCTACCAGCCGCTCGAGGACTTCGCGACCATCGGGCTGGTCACCGAGGTGCCGATGACGGTCGTCGCGCGCAAGGACTTCGCGCCCGCCGACCTGGCCGGCCTGACGACGTACGTGAAGGCGAACTCGGACAAGGTCACCCTGGCCAACGCCGGCATCGGCGCCGCGTCGCACCTGTGCGGCCTGCTGTTCCAGTCGGCCGCCGGCGTCAAGCTGCAGGAGGTGCCCTACCAGGGCACCGGCCCGGCGCTGACCGATCTGGTCGGCGGCCAGGTCGACTTCATGTGCGACCAGACCACCAACACCACCGGCCAGATCACCGCGGGCAAGGTGAAGGCGTACGCGGTGACCACCCCGGAACGGGTGAAGAGCCTGCCCGACGTGCCGACGACGACCGAGGCCGGGATGCCGCAGCTGCAGGTCAGCGTCTGGCACGGCCTCTACGCGCCGGCCGGCACCCCGCCGGAGATCGTGCAGAAACTCTCCGAGGCGCTGAAGACGGCCCTCGCCGACCAGGCGGTCATCGACCAGATGGCCAAGCTCGGCACCGCGCCGGTCGCGGCCGCGGACGCGACCCCGGAGGCGCACCGCGCGCACCTGGAGGAGCAGATCACGACCTGGGCGAAGGTCATCTCCGACGCCGGCGTCAAGGCCTCCTGAATGCAGCGTCGGCGGTCTCTCCCGGACGTGCTGGCCGGGGGAATCTTCGTCCTGATCGGAGGCGTGTTCGTGGTGGGGTCCCTCGGCTACGACCGGGGGACCCCGCTGCGGATGGGACCCGGCTACTTCCCGCTGCTGGTCGGGGCGATCGTGACCCTGCTAGGCCTGGCCATCGTGGTCAAGGGGCTGGTCGCGGGTGAGGACATCACGTTCGGTTCCGTACCGTGGCGGGCCATCGTCCTGATCGTGGCGGCGGTCGTCTTCTTCGGCTACTTCGTCCGGCGCCTCGGGTTCGTGCCCACGTCGCTGGTGACGGCCCTGCTCACCGCGCTGGCGAGCAGACGCGTGCGGCCGCTCACCGCGGTGGCCGTGGCGGTCGGCCTGACCGTGGCCGCCACTCTCATCTTCATCGTCGGGCTCCAACTGCGGCTCCCGCTGTGGGGCTGGTGATGGACCTCTTCGACAACCTCGTTCTGGGCTTCTCGACCGCGCTGCTGCTCCAGAACGTCCTCTACTGCTTCGTGGGCGTGCTGCTGGGCACGGCGGTCGGGGTGCTGCCCGGCATCGGGCCGACCGCGACCGTGGCGATGCTGCTGCCGATCACGTTCAACTTCGAACCGGTGACCGCGCTGATCATGCTGGCCGGCATCTACTACGGCGCGCAGTACGGCGGCTCCACCACGGCCATCCTGATCAACCTGCCCGGCGAGTCGTCGGCCGCGGTGACCGCGCTCGACGGCCACGAGATGGCCCGCCAGGGCAGGGCGGGACCGGCGCTGGCCACCGCGGCGATCGGCTCGTTCGCCGCGGGCACGGTCGCCACCGTCGTACTCGCGGTGGCCGCCCCGCCGCTGGCCGACGTCGCGCTGAAATTCGGGCCGGCCGACTACTTCGCGCTCGTACTGTTCGGTTTGATCGTGTCGATCGCGCTGGCCCGCGGCTCCGCGCTCAAGGCCCTGGCGATGATCGCGCTCGGGATCCTGCTCGGCACCGTCGGGCAGGACATCTACACCGGCACCCCGCGATTCGTCCTCGGCCAGCGCGAACTCTACGGCGGCATCGACTTCGTCTCCGTCGCCGTCGGCATGTTCGGCATCGCCGAGATCCTGCGCAACCTGGAGAACGAGCGGGACCGCCCCGCGCTGCTCGGCGCGGTGACCCACCTCTGGCCGACCGCGGAGGACCGCCGCCGCATCATCGGCCCGATCACCCGCGGCACCGGCCTCGGCGCCGCGCTCGGCGTGCTGCCCGGCGGCGGGCACGTCCTGGCCTCCTTCACCTCGTACGCCGTGGAGAAGCGCATCTCGAAACGACGGGCGGAGTTCGGCCACGGCGCGATCGAAGGTGTGGCCGGCCCCGAGTCGGCCAACAACGCGGCCGCGCAGACGTCGTTCATCCCGCTGCTCACCCTCGGCCTGCCCGCCCACCCGGTGATGGCGTTGATGGTCGGCGCGTTCATCGTGCACGGCATCACCCCCGGCCCGAACGTCATCACCGACGAGCCGGCTCTGGTCTGGGGCCTGATCGCCTCGATGTGGATCGGCAACGTGCTGCTGGTGCTGCTGAACCTGCCGCTGATCGGCATCTGGGTGCGGATGCTGCGCATCCCGTACCAGGTGCTGTTCCCGATGATCGTGCTGTTCGCGGTGATCGGCACGTACTCGCTGGGCTTCAACGCGTTCGACGTCTACGCGATCGCCTTCTTCGGCATCCTCGGCTACGTCCTGATCAAATGCGGCTGCGAGCCCGCGCCGCTGCTGCTGGGTTTCGTCCTGGGCCCCCTGCTGGAGGAAAACCTCCGGCGAGCCCTGATCATCTCCCGCGGCGATCCCACGGTCTTCCTGACCCGCCCGATCTCCGCAACCCTGCTCCTCCTGACAGCGGTGGCGCTCGCCATCGCCGCCTTCCCGGCAATCCGCCGGCGGCGCGAGGTCGTCTTCGCCGAGGAGGGGTGAAGCCCGCGCTACGCATGCGCTTCGGCATCCTGCAGCCGGCGCCGGTACCAGAGGGTCGTCGACAAAGCGTGCGCATCGTGACGGCTGCCGCGCTACCGGGGCGCAACAGCGGCGTTACCGGGGTGGCTGAGCCTTCGACGTAGAGCAAGCACGGCGGGACCCCGCCGGACCTGACCACCGTGGGAGGAAATCATGGCAAGCCTGGTGCAACTCATGGATCTGATCTGCCACCGCACCGAGGACAACGGCAACGACGAGATCTACCTGGTCTTCAACGGCGGCCGGGTCTGGGGCGGCGAGGACGGCCACGCCATCGCTCAGGGGCAGACCCGCGATCTGCGCGGCCACGTCCTGCCGGTCAACGGGCTCTCGCACCTGGCGCTGTTCGACGAGGACTGGCCGGACTCGGACGACGCGCTCGGCGTGCACGAGGTCAGCGAGGCGCAGGCCGGCACCGGTGTGCGGACCGCGGTCTTCAACTGGGACGACGCGCACTACACGCTGACCTACCGGGTGGAGCGGAACCCGTTCGGCTGATTCGGCATCCCGCCGCGGCACATGCCGCGGCGGGATGCTGCTTTCACCCGATGTCTCGGCACCGGCCCTGCGACGTACGGTGGGCGAATGCCTCTGGTGGTTCGCCTGCTGGGCCCCCTGGAGCTGGAGTTCGACAGCCGCCCGGTGCCGATCAGCGCGGCGAAGGAACGCGTGATCGTCACCGTGCTGGCGCTCAGCCCGGGCCGGGTGGTGTCCACCACCGACCTGGTCGCCGCGCTCTGGGCCGACGATCCGCCCGAGTCGGCGGGCGTCTCGGTCCGCGTCCTGGTCTCCCGCCTGCGCAAGACCCTGGCCGCGGCCGGCTGCGGCACCGTCATCGTCACCCGGCCACCGGGCTATCTGCTCGTCGCGGACGAGGTCGACGTCGACCACGACCGGTTCCGTGCTCTCGCGGCCGACGGCCGGGAACGGCTCGCCGCCGGTGCGCCGGCCGAGGCCGCTGCCGCGTTGAGCGCGGCGCTGGCGCTGTGGCGGGGGCCGCGGCTGGCCGAGTCGGACGACGGGCGGCTGGCCGGTGAGGCGGTGCGGCTGGCCGAGGACCGGATGACCACCACGGAGAGCTGGGTCGACGCGGAACTGGCCTGCGGGCGGCACGCCGGGCTGATCGGCGAGCTCGACCGCCTGTGCCGGGAGAGCCCGCTGCGCGAGTCGCTGTGGGGCCGGCGCATGCTGGCGCTCTACCGGTGCGGGCGGCAGGCCGACGCGCTCGCCGTCTACCAGGAACTGCGCAGCGCCCTGGCCGACGAACTGGGCCTGGACCCGTCCGCCGAGCTGCGCCGGCTGGAGTCGGCCATCCTCACCCAGGATCCGGCGGTGGCCGCGCCCGCGACGGCCCGGGCGCACCGCCGGGACCATCCGCTGCCGCGCCAGTTGCCCGCGCCGCCGCGCCCGTTCAGCGGGCGGGAACGGGAGCTGGCGCGGCTCGACGACTTCCTCGCCGCCGCCGACGCCGGCGGCCCGGCAGTCGGCGTGGTCTCGGGTACGGCCGGCGTCGGCAAGACCGCACTGCTGCTGCACTGGGCGCACCGGGTCGCCGGCCGGTTCGACGGGGGACAACTGCACATCGACCTGCGCGGCTACGGCCCGGCCGGCTCCCCGGTGGGGCCCGAGGCCGCGCTGCGGGGTTTCCTCACCGCCCTGGGCATGGCGCCGGACGCCGTCCCGGCCGGTTTCGAGGCGCAGCTCGGCCTGTACCGCAGCCTGGCGGCGGACCGGCGGCTGCTCGTGGTGATCGACAACGCCCGGGACGCCGGGCAGGTGCGCCCGCTGATCCCGGGCACTCCCGGCTGCCTCACGGTGATCACCAGCCGGGACCGTCTCTCCGGGCTGGTGGCCGACGGCGCGTACCCGCTGACGCTCGACCTGCCCACCGCGGCCGAGGCGTTCGAGATGCTGGCGCACCGGGTCGGCCGGGAGCGGGCCGCGGCGGACCCGGCCGGGATGAACGAGATCATCACGTTGTGCGCGAGGCTTCCGCTCGCGCTGGCCGTGGTGGGCGCGCGGGCGGCGACCTACCCGACGTTCGCGCTGTCGGTGCTCGCCGGCGAGCTCGGCAAGGCCCGCAGCCGGCTGGACGAGCTGTCCGACGAGGACGCGGCGACCGATGCCCGCGTCGCGTTCTCCTGGTCGTACGGGCAGCTGACACCGCCGGCGGCGCGGCTGTTCCGGCTGCTGGGCCTGCATCCCGGCCCGGACATCGGGCGGTCGGCGGCGGCCCGCCTGGCCGGCGTCCCGGTGCCGGCGGCGCGGTCGCTGCTGCGCGAGTTGGCCCACGCCCACCTCGTCTGGCAGCGCACCCCGGGCCGGTTCTCCTTCCACGATCTGCTGCGCGCGTACGCCAGGGAGCTGACCGAGACGCACGAGACGCGGGCCGAACGTGCCGCCGCCCGCCGCCGGTTGCTGCACCACTACATCGAGCGTGTGGACCACGCGGACGCGCTGCTCAGCCCGTACCACGAGGATGCGGCCGCAAGGCCGTCGCGACCGCAGGCGACCGACCTGCCGGACGATCGTGCTCAGGCTCTGGGGTGGTTGAACACCGAGTTCCCGGTGCTGCTCGCGGTGGTGGGCCAGACGACCGGTTTCGATCGCCAGGTCTGGCAGATCGCCGCCGGGCTCACCCACTTCTTCAGCGGCCAGGGGCACCTGCACGACGCGGTGGACGTGCTGGGCGCGGCGGTGGCCGCGGCGCGGCGGATGGGTGACCCGGCCCGGCAGGCGTTCGCCCACCGCTACCTGGGGTGCGCGTTCGTCCGGCTGGGCCGGTACGCCGACGCGCAGGTGCACCTGCAGCAGGCGCTGCGGCTGTTCCAGGACACCGGGGACCGGACCGGGCAGGCGCACGTGCACCGCCATCACGCCTGGATGCTGGACCGGCAGGCCCGGCACCGGGAGGCGCTGCCGCACGCCGAACGGGCGCTGGCGATCTACCGCGACACCGGGCACCGGGCCGGGCAGGCGCGGGCGCTGAACGCGATCGGCTGGTTCCACGCCGTGCTCGGCGACCACCCCGGCGCGCTCGACCACTGCCGGCAGGCGCTCGACCTGCAGCGGGAGATCGGCGACCGGTTCGGGGAGGCGGAGACCCTGGACAGTCTCGGCTTCATCCATCACCACCTCGGCCGGCACGCCGACGCGGTGGCCTGCTACCGCGACGCCGTGCGGCTCTACCGGGAGTTCGAGGACAGCTACAGCGAGGCGGAGGTGCTGGCCGCCCTCGGCGACGCCCACCGGGACGCGGGCGAGGCGGAGGCCGCACGCGAGGCCTGGCAGCGATCGGTACGGATCCTGGACCGCCTCGGCCATCCGGACGCCGAGAAGGTCCGCGCCAAGTTGACTGACACGCGCCTTGCCTCGCCCGGTCCGCTGCCTTCAAGCTGAACCGGGCGGGACACACGAGCGGAGGTCCACGATGGCCGAGGTGCAGATCAGCGACGACGACGTGCGGGGCCTGGCGGAGGCTCTCGACCGGCTGGAGCTGCCGGACGCGCAACGGGCCCTGTTGACGGCGATCGTGGCGCTCGGCACCGCCGCCATCGACCAGGCGAACGAGTCGCTCGTCGTCGACGTGGACCCGGTGCCGTCGTTCCACGCCCAGTTCGCCGGGGCGTTCACCCCGGAGAGGTTCGAGTCGGCCGAGGCCGTGGCCAGCGGTGTGAAGGTCGACCGCGTGACGAGGCTGATGCGCATCGGCCGGCACTGACATGCCGGCGGCCGCCGGTCCGGTCGTGCTCGTGTCGATGCCGTTCATGGCCGCGGACCGGCCGTCGATCCAGCTGGGCCTGCTCGCGGCGGTGGCACGGGCGCACGGTTTCGCGGCCCGCACGCTGCACGCGAACCTCGACCTCGCCGCCCAGCTGGGCGCCGAACGGTACGGGCTGCTGGCGGAGCACCGCGGCCCGTTGATCGGGGAGTGGCTGTTCTCCGTCGAGGCGTTCGGCGCCGCCGCACCCGACCCGCGGGGCCGGTTCCCCGCCCGTTTCGCGGACGACCTCGGCTACCTGGGGGAGTCCGGCGAAACACTGCTCGATCTGCGCCGCCACGCGGTGCCGGCCTTCCTGGACGGCCTGCTGGAAGCCGTACCGTGGCAGGAGGCGGGCGTGGTCGGCTTCAGCTCGACCTTCCAGCAGAACGCCGCGTCCTTCGCCCTGGCCCGCCGGCTCAAGCGCCGCTTCCCGCACCTGTTCGTGGTGGTCGGTGGGGCCAACTTCGACGACGAGATGGGCCCCGAACTCCTGCGCGGCGTCGACGCCGTGGACGCCGCGATCATCGGCGAGGGGGAGCGCGCGCTGCCGGCGCTGCTGACCGCGCTCGCCGATGGCGGGGACCTGGCAACCGTCCCCGGCCTGGCTCACCGGGCCGGGGAGCGGGTCGTGGTGAACCCGCCCGCCGCACCGGCCGTGCTGGACGAGCTGCCGCCGCCGGACTACAGCGAGTACTTCACCCGCGCCGAACAGCTCGGCCTGCTGCGGCGCGCGGCGCACCGCGCGGTGTGGATCCCGTTCGAGTCGGCCCGCGGCTGCTGGTGGGGGCAGCGCCACCACTGCACGTTCTGCGGCCTCAACGGCGCGACCATGCGGTTCCGGGCGAAGTCGCCGCAGCGGCTGCTGGACGAACTGGCCCACCAGACGCGGCAGTACCGCAGCTTCCGTTTCGAGGCCGTCGACAACATCCTGGACATGCGCTACCTGCGGGAGGTGTTCCCCCGGCTGATCGAGGACGGCGCCGGCTACGAGATCTTCTACGAGTCCACGGCGATGCTGACCCGGGCCCAGCTCAGGATGCTCGCCCGGGCCGGGGTCACCCGCCTGCAGCCGGGACTGGAGTCGCTCAGCTCCCACGTCCTGGGCCTGATGAACAAGGGCACGACCGCGGCCCGCAACATCAACCTGCTGCGCTGGGCCCGCTACTACGGCATCGACGTCGCCTGGAACGTGCTGTGGGGCTTCCCCGGCGAGACCGCGCCGGACTACGCCGGCCAGGCGGCGATCGTGCCGCATCTGCGGCACCTGCAGCCGCCCGGCTCCGCCGGCCGGATCTGGCTGGAACGCTTCAGCCCGCTCTACACCCAGACCTCGGTGCGCCACCCGGAGAGCAGCTATTCGTACGTCTACCCGCGCTCGGTCGACCTGCAGCGGGTCGCCTACTTCTTCGAGTGGGAGCAGCCCGCGCCGCTGCCGGACGCCGCTTACGACGAGCTGCGCACCGCGATCGCCGGCTGGTCCACCGCCTGGGCCGCCGGGCCGCCGCCGGCGCTGACCTACTGGTCGTCGCCCGGCTTCCTCCAGGTCCACGACGGCCGGCGGCCCGGGCACGAGGGCACCTACACCTTCCAGGACACCCTCGCCGAGATCTACCTGGCCTGTGCCGATCGGCCGGTCACCGCCACCGCCGTCCGCGAGAAGCTCAGCGCGGACGTGCCGGCCGGCGCGGTGCGGGAGGCTTTCGAACAGTTCAGCGAGCGCGGGCTGATGGTTCTCGACGGGGGCCGGGCACTCGCCCTGGCCCTGCCGGCGGTCCCGGGCCGGTGACGCCACCCGCTCACCGGCCGGTTCGCCCGATGCCGTCGTGGCCGCGGATCGGCTCGACGGTCGCCGCGCGGTCAACTGGGGGACGGGTCGCGGCGGCCCTTGGCGAACCACCAGATGATGCCGATGCCGGGCGCGAGGACGACCAGCCAGATCCATCGGTTGCGCGACCGCTGGTCCAGCGGCGCCCGCAGGACGCTGACGATGGTGGCGATGAACAGGGCGACGTAGGCGCCCAGCAGGACGGTCCAGAAGGCGATGCCGGTGAGGGTGGTGACGAGGTCGGCGGCGGCAAGGGTAGTCATGGGTCTCGCTCCTTCAGGGATGAGTCGGTGGCGGGATCAGGCGTCGCGGCGGCTGAAGCTGACCGCGCCGGCGATGAGGGCGATCAGCACGTATCCGGCGGTGACCGCCGCGGCGCCGCCCTGCGAGAGCAGGTAGGGGTGGTGGCTGCCGGCCAGTTGCGGGGTGAGGTTGGGCAGCAGGACCGACGCAAGCCGCAGCTGCCACACCGTCGGCAGGAAGTGGGCGAAGATCGGCGCCACCAGGACGAGCGCGCCGAGCGTGGTCAGGGCCGCAGCGGTGGACCGGACGACCGCGCCGACACCCATCGCCACCAGGCAGGTGACGGTCACGATCAGCGTCGCGCAGAGCACGGTCGGGATGGCGTCGGTCCACTGCGGCCACGGGTTGATCGGCTTCGGCCGGTCACCGAGCAGCAGGCGGGCGTCAGCGAAGGCGAGCAGCGCGAACAACGCGCCGCAACCCAGGCCGACCAGGCCGGCCACGGTCGCCTTGGCACCCATCAGCAGGCGCCGATTCGGTACGGCCAGCAGCGCGGGACCGATGGAGCGGGTGGTGTACTCACTCGTGATCAGCATGGCGCCGATCGCACCGACGAAGAACATCACGAACGGCATCGTCACCACGGTCGGGTCGGCGGTCTCGTAGTTCGCCCGGTCGGCCGGGGTCGCCGCGTCGTAGGACTGCACCAGCATGAACAGGATCAGCGCGCCCAGCGCGGTCACGGCCACCCCGCCGGCCAGGAACGCCCAGGTCGACCGGAGGGTGCGCACCTTCATCCACTCGGCGGCGACGGCGTCGCGGAACCCGCTCGACCGGGGGACGGAGACGGCCGGGGCGGCGGGGACGGCGCGGGTCTGCAGGACGGTCATCGGTGGTTCTCCTCAGCGACGGTGGCCTTGTACTCGGCGGCCTCGTTGGTCATTTGCAGGTAGACGTCCTCGAGCGTGGCGCTGCGCGGCGTCAGCCCGTGGATGGCGATCGACGCGCCGGCGGCGGCGTCGCCGATGGCCGGCGCGTCCACACCGACCGCGATCAGGTCGCCGTCCTCGGTGCGGGTCACCGTGGCCCCGAGGCGGGTCAGCACCTCGGTCAGCTCGGCGGGGCGGGGCGTGCGGACGAGCACGTCGCGCTCGAACCGGGTGCGCATCTCGGCGATCGAGGTGTCCTCGATCAGCCGGCCCTTGCCGATGATCAGGATCCGGTCGACGGTGACCGCCATCTCGCTCATCAGGTGGCTGGAGAGCAGCACCGTCCGGCCCTGGGCGGCCAGCGAGCGCAGCGTCGAGCGGATCCACCGGATGCCGGCCGCGTCCAGGCCGTTGACCGGCTCGTCGAGCAGCACCACCGGCGGGTCGCCGAGCAGGGCGCCGGCGATGCCGAGCCGCTGCCGCATGCCGAGCGAGAAGCCGCCGACCCGCTTGTGCGCCACCCCGGCCAGGCCGACCTGCTCCAGCACCGCGGTCACCCGTGCCTTGCCGATGCCGTTGCCGCGGGCCAGGCAGGCGAGGTGGGTGAAGGCGCTGCGGCCCGGGTGGGCGGCGTCCGCGTCGAGGACCGCGCCGACCTCGTGCAGCGGGTGGCGGATCTCGGCGTAGCGGCGCCCGCCGATGAGAGCCAAACCTGCGGTCGGGCGGTGCAGGCCGAGCATCATGCGCATCGTGGTGGACTTGCCCGCCCCGTTGGGCCCGAGGAAGCCGGTCACCACGCCGGGACGGACCTCGAACGACAACCGGTCGACGGCTGTGGTGGCCCCGTACCGTTTGGTCAGCTCTCGTAGCTCGATCATGGACACCATGGTCTCGGGATGCGGGGTTTCCGGGCGTCTGCCCAGGGTCGGAAACTGAGGTATGACCTGGGTCAGACGCGCCGGCCCGGCCCGCCCGTATAGCTTGGGCGCGTGACACGGGTACGCGGCACGCTGATCGACGGGGGCGTCGCCGCCCTGATGACCTACCTGATCGCCTCGGCCACGCTCGATCCGCCCGGCCCGGCCTACACCGGCCCCACCGCGGTGGCGTGGCTGGTCGCCGCGGTCGTGGCGGTGCCACTGGTGGTCCGCCGCCGATGGCCGCTGCCGGTGTTCGCCGTGGTGGCCGCGGCCGCCGCGATCGCCACCGCCACCGGGGTCGTCGGCTTCGGAGCGATCTTCCTGACCTGGATTCCGGTCGCGCTCGCGCTCTACAGCGCGGCCACCGCGACCGGCCGGATCGCCGGCATGCTCCTGCTGGCCGGCGCGCTGGCCGCGCCAGGCGTCACGATTCCCTGGCTCTACCTGCGCACGGGCGTCTCCTCCGCGGACGCGCCGGAGAGCGAGGCGCCACTGTGGTGGCAGGTCGAACTGGGCCTGGTCGTGGTCCTCCTGGCCACCGCCTGGGCCGGCGGCCGCCTGATCCGGTGGCGGCGCGCCCTGCGGGCCGAGTCCGCCCGCCGGCTCGCCCGCGACGCGGTCGCCGACGAACGGCTGCGGATCGCCCGCGAGCTGCACGACATCGTCGGGCACAGCCTGAGCCTGATCGCGGTGAAGGCGACCGTGGCGAACCACATCGCCGTGGAGCGGCCGGCGGAGACCCAGGCGGCCCTGCTGACGATCGAGAAGACCAGCCGGTCCGCGCTCACCGAGATCCGCCGGCTGCTGGACGTGCTGCGCGACGACGACGACCCGGCGGCCGAGCTGACCCCGTCACCCGGCCCGGCCGACCTGCCCGACCTCGTCGAGCGGCTGAGCTCCACCGGGCTGCGCATCGACCTCGAGGTCAGCGGCGCCGAGGAGCTGCCGACCGCGGTCGGTCTCACCGTCTACCGCATCGTGCAGGAGTCACTGACCAATGTGATCAAACACGCGGCGGCGAGCCGGTGCGCGGTGACGGTGCGGGCCGGCGCCGGCACGGTGCACGTCGAGGTGACCGACGACGGGCGGGGCCGGCAACCGTCCCGCAAACGCCGCGGGGGACAGGGACTGATCGGCATGCGCGAGCGTGTGACCATGTACGGCGGCAGCCTCGCCACGGACACCCGGCCGGAAGGCGGGTTCCAGGTCACGGCTGCCATTCCGTACGCCGCAGCCGAGGAGCCCGCGTGACCGACATCAGTGTCCTGCTCGCCGACGACCACGCACTGATGCGGGAGAGTTTCCGGGCGCTGCTCGACGTGTCGCCCGGCTTCACCCCGGTCGCCGAGGCCGGCACCGGCGCCGAGGCGGTCCGGCTGGCCCGGCAGCACCGCCCCGACGTGGTGCTCATGGACGTCCGGATGCCGGAGATGGACGGGATCGAGGCCACCCGCCAGATCTGCGGCGACCCGGAGACCGCCGCGGTGCGGGTGCTCATCCTGACCACGTTCGACCTCGACGAGTACGTGTACTCCGCACTCCAGGCGGGCGCCAGCGGCTTCCTGGTCAAGGACGCCACCGCCGCCGAGTTGCTCAACGGCATCCGGCTGGTCGCCGCCGGCGAGGCGCTGCTCGCGCCCCGCGTCACCCGCAAACTGATCGACGCCTTCGCCCGGCCGGGCAAACGCCCCGCCGGCACGCCGCGCGGCCTGGAGACGATCACCGAGCGGGAACGCGAGGTGCTGACGCTGATCGCCGGCGGGCTCTCCAACACCGAGATCGCCGAGCACCTGCACCTCGGCGTGGGCACGGTGAAGACCCACATCGGGCGCCTGCTGCACAAGCTCGCCGCCCGCGACCGCGCCCAGCTGGTGATCACCGCGTACGAGAGCGGCCTGGTGACCGCCCAGGGCGCCGGCGGCTTCCGCTGACGTAGCGCTTTGTGCGGCGTCCCGCCGTGCACAAATCGCTGACCTGCGGGAATCCTGTCCTTTGTGCAAGATCGGCGCCGGCCCGTTCCGGACCGGCGCCGCAGTCGCGACCCTCCAACGAGGCGGCCGCATCAGCCGGCCGGACACGGGGAGGGCCGCTCCATGCCGCGCGCTTTTCTATCTGCTGCTCGGGCGTCGCTGGTTGCCGCCCTCCTCCTGAGCCTGCCGGTCGGTGTTCCGGCATCGACGAGGGCGGCGGTCGCCGAACGGTTGAAGCCACCGGCGGAGCGCGTCGACGCCGACGGCGGCCCGGTCACGACCGGCAAGGCCTGGGCCCAGAACCGGGTTCAGTACGAGCCCGCGCCGAAACCGGTGTGGCCCGGCGCCGCGTCGGTCACCTCGGCGAGGGGCGTCAGCGTCCGGGTGCTGGACCGGGCGTCGCTGCCCGGGCAGTGGCGCGACCGGCTGGTCATGTCGCTCAGCGCCGCCGGCCCGGTGTCGGTGAACTACTCCGGCTTCCGCTACGCGTTCGGCGGCGAGTGGGCCTCCCGGCTGCGGCTGTGGCAGGTCCCGGCCTGCGCCCTCACCACGCCTGACGTCGCGGCCTGCCGGTCGACGCCGGTGCGCGCCGTCAACGACGTCGCGGCCGGTGTGATCAGGTCCGCCGCCCCGGTCACGGCCCGCAACGCGTACGTCGTGCTGGCCGCGGCCGAGTCCGGCGGCGACGGTGATTTCTCGGCGACCTCGCTGGCGCCGTCCGGCACGTGGAGTGCCGGCGGCAGCTCCGGCGACTTCAGCTGGAAGTATCCGCTGCGGGTTCCGCCGGCGACCGGGCCGGTGCCGGAGATCGCCCTGGCGTACTCGGCGCAGTCGGTGGACGGCCGGTCCGAGGTCACCAACAACCAGCCGTCGATGATCGGTGAGGGCTTCGAGTACACGCCCGGCTTCCTGGAGCGCCGCTACAGCCCGTGCTGGGACGACATGGGCAACGGCGCCAACAACACCAAGCAGACCAACGACCAGTGCTGGAAGTCGGAGAACGCGACGATCAGCCTGAACGGCCGTGGCGGCGAGCTGGTGCACCAGACCGGCAAGGGCTGGCACTTCCGGGGCGAGGACGGCTCGCGCGTCGAGCGGCTGACCGGCGCGGACAACGGCGCCCGCGACGGCGAGTACTGGAGGATGACGACCACCGACGGCACCCAGTACTTCTTCGGGCTCAACGCGCTGCCCGGGCACACCGAGCGGACGAACAGCACGCTGACCGTGCCGGTCTTCGGCAACCACCCCGACGAGCCCTGCTGGAAGAGCGGCAATTTCGCCGCCTCGCACTGCACCCAGGCGTGGCGGTGGCAGCTCGACTACGTGGTCGACGTGCGCGGCAACACGATGTCGTACTGGTACGGCAAGGAGACCAACAAGTACGCGCGCAACGGGACCGACGCCGACGACACGTCCTACGACCGGGCCGGCTATCTGACCAGGATCGACTACGGCACCTATGACCGGGGCGCCGAACGGTCGACCACCCCGCACGCGCAGGTGCTCTTCGAGAACGCGCTGCGGTGCATCGCCGACTGCGGCACCGAGGCGGCCCCGGTCAAGGCCAACTGGAAGGACACCCCCTGGGATCAGCAGTGCAAGGGTGACTCCTGTCCGCAGCAGTACGCGCCGACGTTCTGGACCACGAAACGGCTCGCCAAGGTCACCACCCGGGTGTGGGACACCACCAAGGCGACCCCGGCGTGGCAGGACGTCGAGCAGTGGACGCTGACCCACACGTTCGCTGCCAGCGCGGACAGCACGCACACCGGGCTGTGGCTGGACCGGATCGACCACGCCGGGCTGGTCGGTGGGACCGCCGCGTTGCCGCCGGTGACCTTCGGCGCGGTCTCCAAGGCCAACCGGGTGCTCACCGCGAACGGCACCACGCACAATTGGCTGCGGATCTCCGACATCGTCACCGAGACCGGTGCGCGCATCCACGTCGACTACAGCCCGGCGGAGTGCACCGCGACCGGAACGCCGGCCCCGCACACCAACACGAAGCGCTGCTATCCGGTGCTGGTGCCCGACCCGCTCGACCCGACCCTCAAGAAGCTGATCACCGAGTGGTGGCACAAGTACCGGGTCGACCACGTGTCGCAGGACGACGTCCAGTTGGCCGGCGGCAAGCAGGCACGGTCGGTGCACACCTGGTACGAGTACGGCGGGACGCCCGCCTGGCACTACGCCGACGATGACGGGGTGACCCGGCCGGAGCGGCGGACCTGGTCGCAGTGGCGCGGCTACGGCACCGTGAAGACCCGGGTCGGCGACAGCCTGGCCGGCCCGACGACCCTGACCGTGACGAACTTCCTGCGCGGCATGCACGGCGACCGCGCCGCACCTACCGGCGGGACCCGCACGGTCACCTCACCCGCCTCGCTCGGTGACGAGACCGTGCACGACGAGGACCAGTTCGCCGGTCAGGTTCGGGAGCAGGTCGTCTACAACGGGGCCGAGACGAAGCCGGTCTCCAAGACGGTGAACGTGCCCTGGCGGTCCGAGCCGACCGCCGCACGCGGCGCCGTGGAAGCCCGGTTCACCGGCACCCGGGCGGTCTACACCGCGCACGCGCTGGGCAAGGACGCCAGCCGCGGCTGGCGCACGGCCCGGCAGGTCAACGAGCTCGACCCGGCGTACGGCACGGTCAGCTGGACCCAGCAGGACGGTGACGTCGCGGTCGCCGGCGACGAGCGGTGCACGACCAACGCGTACAACCGCAACGCCGCGAAGAACCTCACACGGATCCTGCAGCAGTCGACGGTCACCGCGCTGCCGTGCGGGCGAGCGCCGGCGAGCGCCGACGACGTCATCTCCGACGAGCGGTTGTTCTACGACGGCGCGGACGCGCCCACAACCGCGCCGGTGTACGGATCGGTGACCCGCACCGACCAGCTCAAGGACTGGACGCCGGGCAGCGGAACGGTCTGGCACACCGTCGGGCGCAGCACCTACCGGCCGGACGGGCGGGTGGCCACGGCTACCGACATCCGGGGCAACGTGACCACCACCGCGTACACACCGCAGGTCGGCGGGCCGGTCACCGCCGTGACCACCACCGGGCCGATGCCGGGCTGGACCGCCCGGCGCGAGATCAACCCGTACTGGGGATCGACGGTGAAGGCGGTCGACGTGAACGGCCGGGTGAGCGGTGAGCTGGCCTACGACCCGCTGGGGCGCACCGCCAAGGTGTGGCGGCTCGGCTGGGACCGCGCCGGACACGAGGACCGGCCGTCCGACGAGTACACCTACCACTACGCGCCGGAACGGGACGGTTATCCGTACGTCCGGACCGCGACGCTGAACGCCGGCGGCACCGCGGTCACCTCGTACCAGATCCTGGATGCCCTGCTCCGGCCGAGGCAGACGCAGGCGCCGTCGGCGGCCGGCGACGGCAACCGCGTCGTCACCGACACCATCCACGACCAGTACGGCCGGGCCACCGTCGCATACGGCGCCCACGTCGAGCCGGGCGCGGCATCCGGGACGCTGTGGCAGGAGCCGGAGTGGTCGGTGCCGGCGGTCTCCCGCACCCACCTGGACCTGGCCGCGCGGGTCGAGGCCGAGGTGTTCCTGTCCGGCGACGGCCGGGAGAACCTGGTCGAGAAGTGGCGCACCACGACCACCCACGAGGGCGACGTCCTGACGACGACACCCCCGGCGGGCGGGGTGGTCACGACCACGGTCACCGACATCGAGGGCCGCACGGTCGCGCTGCGGCAGCACACCACGGCCGCCGGCGCCTACCAGGAGACCCGCTACCGGTTCGACCGCAAGGGCAACCAGGTCACGGTCATCGACCCGGCCGGCAACGAGTGGACCTCGCAGTTCGACATGCGCGGCCGCCAGACGCGGACCGTCGACCCGGACCGGGGAGCGACCCGCAAGAGCTACAACGACGCCGGTGACCTGGTCACCACCACCGACGCGCGGGACGAGGCGATCTGGTACGGCTACGACCGGATCGGCCGCCGCACCGAGATGCGCGACGACTCGGCCACCGGAACGCTGCGCGCGCAGTGGCGGTACGACACCCTCTACAGCGGCCAGGCCGGCTTCCGCGGCCACCTGACCGAGTCAGTCCGGTACGAGCCGGCCGGCTCCGCCAACGCCTACCGCTGGCAGGTCCGCCAGTTCGACGCCCGCTACCAGGCCACCGGCGTCAACCATGTCGTTCCGGCCGCCGAGGGAGACCTGAGCGGCACCTACGTCTACAGCTACGGGTACGCCGCGGCGACCGGTGCGCCGCTGACCACGACGTTCCCCGCCGGCCCGCCGGGCAGCGGGCTGGTGACCGAGCAGCTGACCGTCGGCTACCACGACAGCACCGGGCTGCCGGTCCGGCTCGACACCAGCCTCACCGGCTCGGCGGGCACGCTGGCGACGGCGAGCCACACCGCGTACGGCGAGGTCAACGGAACGGTTCGCAGCGTGGCGGGCAGCCCGGCGGTGGAGGACGTGGTGCACCGCGACGAGGCGACCCGGCGGATCTCCCGCACCACCGCGGCGGGCGTCTCGGAGCGCGAGTACCGCTACGACCCGGCCGGCAACGTCACGGAGATCGCCGAGCCGGACGACCGGCAGTGCTTCCGCTACGACCGGCTGGCCCAGCTCACCCGCGCCTGGACACCCAGGCAGGGCGTGACCTGCGCCGACGAGCCCGCGGTGGCCGATCTGGGCGGGCCCGCGCCGTACTGGACCGACTGGACGATCAACTCGACCGGCAGCCGGGTCAGCGAGGTGGCGCACGCCGCGGCGGGGGACACCACCCGGACGTACCGGGTGCCGGCCGGCGGCGCGGGCGCCGTGCGCCCGCACGCGCTCACCGCGATGACGACGGCGGAGCCCGGGAAGGCGGCGGTCACCAACGACTACACCTACGACGCGACCGGCAACACCGTCTGCCGCCCGGCCGGCCCGGCCGGCAACGACTGCGGCAACGGCAGTGGCAGCCAGGTCCTCTCCTGGGACGCCGAGGGCCGGCTGGCGACGGTCGCGGCCGCCGGGAAGACCGAGCAGACCAACGTCTACGACGCCGACGGCGCCCGCATCGTCCGCCGGGACGGCACCGGCCGGACGCTCTACCTGCCCGGCCAGGAGATCCGCCAGGAAGGCACGACGGTCACCGGCACGCGCTACTACTCCTTCGCCGGCGGGGCCGTCGCGTTCCGCAAGGGCGGATCAGCGGCGGCCAACCTGACCTGGCTCTACTCCGACACGCAGGGCACGCAGCAGGTTGCGGTGAACGCCGCCAGCCAGGCGGTCACGGTGCGGCGGCAGCATCCGTACGGCGGCGCGCGCGGCCCGCGGTCGTCCTGGCCGACCGAGAAGGGTTTCGTCGGCGGCGACAACGACCCGACCGGCCTGGTCCATCTCGGCGCCCGCGAGTACGACGCCGTCACCGGCCGGTTCATCTCGGTCGACCCGCTGATGGACCTGGCCGACCCGCACCAGTGGAACGGCTACTCCTACGCCAACAACAGCCCGGTCACGCTGTCCGATCCGGACGGGCTCAAGCCGATCACCGACGACCAGTGGTTCAACACCGGCATGTGGGACGGTTCCGGCGCACCCCCGTCGACGAGCACCACCGTCCAGAACACCAACCACGCCGCGGCGGACCACGCGCACGACCGCAAACCGCCGACGAACAAGCAGGACGCCGAACGCCGCATCCCCAAGCCGTTCCTGCCCAGCGACTACGTCAGCGGGCGCGGCAAGGGCTACCAGAACCAGATCGGCGGCTTCGAGTACACCGACGGTCCCGACCCGGTCGAACTGGCCCGCGCGGCGGACAAGTACTACGCGCGCTATTACGAGGAGACCGGCGACTGGTACTACGCGAACGTCCTGGCCATCCGGGCCGCCTGCGAGAAGGGCGACGTCCAGTGCGGCGCGCCGCTGCGGGACCAGCTCGCGACGGAGGACAACCTCCTCAACAACATGCGTGACCCGGACTGCGGCAAACGGTGCATTGAACTCTCCCGCCAGGTAGGCGAGTACGGCGACATCGTCTCCGACTTCGGCGCCATGCCGGGCCCCACACCGAGATTGGGGCCGGTGCAGAATCCGTCGCGTGGCAGCACCGCACGACGGCAGCCCACCGAGTGGGAAGAGGAGTACATGCACCAGGTGCGGGAGAATCCGGAGGCCGGTGAAGAGCTCTGGGGAGTCCCGCAGACGGACTCGAGGTGGCCGCGCAGCGCGGGCTGGGTGAAAATGGAACAGACGATCGATGGCGTCGTCATCCATTACCAATATCAGAGAGGGACCGGCGCGGTCGACGACCTCAAGCCGAAAGACTTCATTCCTGGGGCTGATGAGCGATGGTGATGCGGGTCGTCTGTGTCGGCAATCGTGGCAGCGACCTGCCGACATCGGTTCGCAGCATTTCGCCTGACTCCGGGTCCGTCCGGTTCGATCTGACGGTCGGTGCCGCTTATGCGGTCTATGCGATGGCTGCCAGGCAGGGGAACCTCGGTCTTCTTGTCCTCAATGACCACGCCCGGCCGGTGTGGTCTCATGTCGAACTCTTCCAATTCGCCGACGCCACGCTTCCCGCCGGGTGGGGCTTCACCACGCGGGACGAGGAGGTCTTCGGCATCGGCGCGTTGTGGGGTTACCGCAGCCTGATCCAGAAGCCTTCGCACAATGCGGCATTGATGGAGCGAGAACGCGGTGCTTGGAAGGATTTCCTGGCGGACAACGAATGGGCGATGCGTGAGGGCCCGGATCAAGCCAAGATGCGGATGTTGAACGACATGTTCCGGTCGGGGCGCACGTTTCGGAAAGCACCTGACATGGGTCCTGGCGCCCCCGTCACCGGCGGAGGCGGAAGCTCGGGGCCGTGATGGATCCGGGCGGCCCGGACGTCTCGCGCTGCAGCGGGCTGTGCAGGTAATACTTGCCCGGCTCCGTCGAGGTGGTGGTGCGCAGCGTCTGCTGCGCCTCACCGACGAGGTTCACGCGCACGTCGACCGACGCCCGGTAGCGGATCATCGGTCCGTCCGCGGCCGAGTAGAGGTGCAGCGTCGCCGGTTCGCCGGATGGGAAGCCACCCAACTGCACCTCAACGGCCGACCCGGCCCGGACCCTGTCCGGGTGGATCCAGATCACCGGCTGGGTGACCCGCTCCACCGGGAACTCCGCCTCCGCGCTCGTCCCGCCCTGGGTCGCCCGGATCCGGTAGCGGCCCTGCGGGCGGCCGACGCCCAGATAGACGTCCACCCCGTACTTCGTGTCCCAGCCCGCCGGGACCGGGAAGGTCGACGCCCGCCCGGCCGGGTCCGTGACGACGAACGTCACCGCGTCGGCGGTGGGGAAGCCGGGCAGGCACACCGTCAGGAACCCCGGAACCAGCACCCGGTCCGGGACGGCGACCGCGGGCACGACCGGCGGCGAGGTCTCCGGGGTCGTCATGGTCGGCTCCACCGGGGTGGGGCACTCCTGCGGGATGCCACCGTTGAAGGCCCCCAACTGCTTGGCGACGCCGTCCGGGACCGGTCCGCCCTGCCGCAGCAGCTCGTCCAGCGACATGCCCGCACCCGAGGGGCGTGGCGCGGCGGGCTCGGGAGACCTGTCTCTCCGGGGCCGGGCCGGCGGCGAATCGAGGGCCGCACCGGGCGGCAGCAAGCCCGGCGCCGGCGATCGGGCGCCGGGCCGGGGCGCCGACGTGGGCGCACCGAGGCCGGGGGCCGGCACCTGCGCGGTATCGGACGCTACGGGGCGGGAGGGCGCGGACGCGGCGAGAGCGGAAGCGGGCCGGGCCTGCGGCGAACTCGGGCTGCCCGGCGCCGCCGGGGGCCGTCGATCCGCCGGGTTCACGGCCGCCCACACCGTGACCCCCGACGCGGCCACGAGCACGGTGACGGCCGGCGCCATCAGGCGCCGCCGCAACCCGTTCAGCCTGACGCCCATCAGGGCGTGTTCACCCCCGAGTAAGGGCCACCAACGGCAGGTGGTCGGTCTCGCGGCATTCTGCCAGCAGCGGCCGCAGCGCGCTGTCGCCTTCGCGCACCGCCCCGCCCTCCATCCGGGCGAAGTAGCGCACCAGGAAGTCCCCGACGATCGCGCCCCGGATCCGGTCCGGCGCCGGGCTCACGGCCTCGGCGGCTTCGATGACCAGGAGCAGCAGGCCGGGCAGGCGTCCCGCACCCGGCATCAGCTCCGGCATCAGGTAGGGGATCGGCAGGCGGCGCGCGCCGAACCCCTCGTACAGCCGTAACCGCGCACCGCCGTCGCCGTAGTCGGCATCGGAGAAGCGGGGGTCGCCGGCCTCGGCGAGGACCACGTGCGGTTCGAGCTCCGCCCGCCATCGCGGCCCGGCGACCGCGACGAGCCGGCGGCCGATGCCCTGGCCGCGCCGGTCGGGCCGGACCGCGAAATAGCAGAGCAGCGCGGCCCGGATGTCGGCGAACCACTCCAGGAAGAGCGCGCCCACCGGCTCGCCGTCCGGCGTCACCGCGACCGCCCCGCGCAGCTCGTCAGCGGCGAGCACCCGCCGGAGCTTCTCGAACGGCTCGCGTTCGGCGGGCGGGAAGCTCGCCGCGATCACCGTGTCGTAGAGCTGCCGCAGTGTGCCGGCGTCGGAGTCCCCGTCGAGGAACCGGATCGAGACCGGCGGCATCACCGTCGCACCGTGCAGGAGATGGTGACCGTCGCCGCCGGATCGCTCTCCGAGGTGATGGTGACCGCCACCTTCGCAGCGCCCTTCACGTAGACCTCCGCCGAGGACGCGCGGCCGCCGGCCACGCCGATCACGGTACGGGGCAGCACCGCACCCGGCGCCGAGACCCGGAAGACGTCGGCGGCCCGGCTCGTGTTGCGCAGCGGCACCGTGCAGCGCGCCCAGCCGGAAGCGTCGGTGCGGGCCTTCGCCGCGGACGCCCTCACCCCGCGGGCGGACGGTCCGGCCCCGTCGAGCGAGCGCACCGCCACCTCGTACGACAGCACGCCCCTGCGATCCCGCTGCCGGTCCAGGACGTAGAAGTGCAGCCGGTTCGCCGTGTCCGCGTACTCGAAGAGGCTGCCCGACCCGGTGCCGGCGTGGAACAGCGCGTCGGAGAGCTGCCGGTAGTCGCCGATGGTCATCTTCTGGGGCGTGCCGTCCGGCAGCACGAAGTCGACCTTGTCGATGTCCTGCGGGTTGGCGTCGACGGTCCAGATGTACGGCGCGTCGTCCTCGTCCTTCGTCTTGGCCAGCAGCACACCGGAGTCCGGGGTGAACGAGTCGAAGCCCATCCGGTCGACCACTTCGAGCGTGTAGTTGTCGTATCCGCCGCCGTCGCAGTACGGATCCGTGGCCGGATCGCAGGCCGGGCTCCGGTCACCGCCGTCCATGGTCACGTTGATCCCGGCGAGCCGGCGCCCGGCGGGGTCGACCGCACGTGCCGTCACCCGCGTCACCACGACGCCGGACCGGGCGAGCGCGTCGCGGGACAGTTTCAGCACCGCGGCGTCGTCGACGATGCCGAGCTTCATCTTGTTGCGCAGCATGTGCTGGGCGCCCATCGACGACCCGGCGGTGCCCGGGATCAGCCAGCGGCTGTGCGGCCCACCGGGACCGTTGAACGTGCCGCGGCTCAGCATCTCCCACGGCCCGCTGTAGTCGCGGCGCGGCGGGACGGCGTACGGATTGTTGTAGTTGTCGCCGATGCCGAGGATGTGGCTGAACTCGTGCGCGTACGTCGACATGCCGGAGCTTTCCGCCTGCAGCGAGCTGCCGCGGGTGGCGTTCGGCCAGATGTTGGAGGAGGCCTGCCAGGAGGTCCAGTCGACGTATCGCGTCGCGTTCCAGTTCGGCAGCGCGTCGTCCGGCGGGCCGAACTCCTCGGTGACGTCCTCCCTGGTGGTGAACTTCATCTGGCCGAACTCCTGCCAGGTGGCCGACTCGTCCTGGCCGGCCGACAGGAAGAACACGAAGTCGTACGCCGCCGCCTCTTCCTCGCCGACCGCCGCGATCCAGGCGGCGCGAGCATCGGTACGCAGGTCACGCCCGCACTGGTCGTCGCTGGGGCACCCCATTCCGCGCTGCATGGAGTTCTCGATGCCGTACTCGTGGCTCTCGGCCGGCATCTGGTAGACGCCGAACGCGCTCAACTCGATGCCGTAGCGCCCGTTCGAGTCCTCCATCCAGTACTCGTGGATGGTGTGGCCCCGGTTCAGCGCACCCGGCTTGTTGAGGAAGTCCCGGTAGAACGCGGGAACCGCCGAGCGTTCCAGATTCTGTACGCCGGACGGGTTGCCGTAGATCGTGGAGTTCGCCGGCCGGGTGACCACGAACGGCTGGTTCGGATAGTCGACCAGCACGAGCGCGCCGTTGAAGTTGCGCACCGAGCCGCGCACCGCCGGGTTCGCCCAGTCGGTGCCCGGCACCGGCCGGTAGTCCGACCAGGTCATCGTGTCCGGCAGCTCGTACCGCTGGGGGTCGATCGGCTGCGGCGCGCCGCCCGGGCGTCCCAGCGTGGTGGCCGCCTCGTCGACCTGCCACGGCTGGGTCTGCGGCCAGTGCCGCGCCCGCCACGGCGTGTCCGGATCGGCGCCGGGCGGCGCGCCGGTCGCCGGTGTGGCAATGAGGGCCCCGGTCATCGCCAGTGCCGCCGCGGACAGGGCCGAGAGCAGGCGTCGCGCCGTCGTCATGGCGCCATCCTCGCAGAGCCATCGAGGTCTCTCAATGAGCAACCGTCGCGGCGGGCGGATGGGGGCGGCGGTCCAGGCGGCGCTGACCGCCCGCGATCCCCACGCAGGAGGAGCGTCAGCAGCGAGATGCCCTGGTCAAGCAGGGCGGCGGCGGCGACGTCGGCGGAGTGGGCCGATGGAGCCAGAAGACCGAGTTGTCCGGCTCGGGCCAGGCGTTCGGAATCTCCGGTGGGGTGTAGATGAGGGCGTTGTTCATCGCGTAGCAGGTCGGCTCAGTGGCGGTGTTCGTCCGCAGGTCCAGGCGGCCTTCGCCGTTGTGGTCGATCGAGACGGTCATCGTGGTGCGGTATTGCAGCTGCGGGCAGGCGTAGAGGTGGAGGCCGACCGGCTGGCCAGGGGCGAAACCGCCGAGATAGACGTGGATCGTCTCCCCTTGAGTGATCAAGTTCTTGAGCCACAGCGTCGGCACGCTGGCGCGGCGTACCTCGAACGTCGTGCTGACGGTTGTCCGTCCCTGGGCCGCGTGGACCTGGTAGCGACCGGTCGGGCTGCCCGGCGGCAGCAGGTATTCGATCTCGCTCAGGCTGTCCCAGTAGGCCTTGATCGTGAAGGTACTGCGGGTGCCGGTCGAGGTGGTGACGGTGACCGTGAGGTCGCGCGAGCCGTCGAAGCCCCCGAAACACAAGATCGGCGCCGTCGGGATCTCCACCACCGGCCGCACCCGGATGCGCGGCGGACCGTCGTCCCCCATGCCCGCGCAGCGCGAGCCGCCGCCGAGGAACAGGTCCAGTTGGGCGGGCACGCCCTCGGGCACCGGGCCGTGCTGTTCCAGCAACTCGTTCAGGTCGAGGGTCTGCGGCGGCGCGGCCGGACCGGAGGGGCCGGGATCCTGCGGCGGCCGTGACGGTCCGGCACCGGGCTGCGGGGAGCCCGGCCGTGGGGAACCCGGCCGTGGGGAGCCCGGCCGAGCGGAACCCGGCCGAGTGGAGCCCGACGGTTCCGGGCCGGGCGTGGCCACTGGTGGCGGATCCAGGAGGGAGGCCGGGGTCGGCGTGGGGGTCGTCTGGCGAGACGTGGCCGGCGTATCGCGTTCTGACGTCGCGGTAGCCGGGGCTGGAGAGGAAGGCGCCGCGACGACGGGTGGCACGGCTGCGGACGGGGCGCCGCCGGGGGTGGTTCCGGCGACGCGCATCGTGACGGCGGCGGCCACGGCCAGCACGATCCCGGCCGGGATCACGATGCGCCGGCGGTGCATCACGGCTTGCCGCCGGCCCGGTGGATTCCGGTCGGTTCCTCCGCGTCACCCGTCTGGACCATCGACTGCCCCCAACCGCTGCGTCGGATCGACGAGAGTCTAATCGTCGACGGCAAATCGAGACGCCAGCCCGGGCGAACGAGGAGCAGGCGTCCCGAGCCCGGCACCGGGCTCGGGCGTCAGATCAGGCTTTGCGGGCGACACCGCCGTAGTGCGGGACCGGCTCGGCGTGCTCGCTGCCGGCATCGGGACGCCAGCGCGAGCAGCTGACGACGCCGGGCTCGACAAGCTCGAGGTCGCCGAACAGGCGCCGGACCTGCTCGGCGCTGCGGAGCACCATCTTCGCCGCCGGGCCCTCGTTCCACAGGCGCAGCGCCTCGACCATCGTCTCCCCGTTGATCTCCGTGGTGGGATGCGAGATGGCCACGTAGCTTCCGCTGGGAAGCGCCTCGGCGAGCCGGGCGACCAGCGCGGCGGCCTCGTCGTCGTCGGGCACGAAGTTCAGGATGCCCAGCAGGGTGAGGGCGATCGGCCGGCTGAAGTCGATGGTCCTGCGGGCGCCCTCGATGATCGCTTCCGGCTCGCGCATGTCGGCGTCCAGGTAGTCGGTCCGGCCGTCCGGGTGGCTGGTCAGCAGGGCGCGGGCGTGGGCGAGCACCAGGGGGTCGTTGTCGACGTAGACCACCCGGCTGCTCGGGGCGATCGCCTGAGCCACCTCGTGCGTGTTGTTCGCGGTCGGGATGCCGGTACCGACGTCGAGGAACTGCCGGATGCCCACCTCGCCGGCCAGGTATCGAATGACCCGGCCCAGGTAGGCGCGGTCGGCGCGGGCCGACTCGACCATCTCGGGAACCATTTCCAGGATCTGGTCGGCGACCGCCCGATCGACGGCGAAGTTGTCCTTGCCGCCCAGCCAGTAGTTCCAGAGACGCGCGGAGTGCGGCACCCCGGTGTCCAGCTTCGAGATGGCGTTGCCCGACTCGGACACCGGTGTCCTCCGATTCGATACGGAACTGCTTGGCCAGAGACTATCGGGTGCGGTCGGCGAGCGTCACCCCGACCGTCCACTGACGACGGTCGAGCAACCTGGGTGTCAACGAGGCGACGATCTATACGCCGAGCTGGCACGCGGTGATTAGGCTTGAGTGCGCCACGGGGCTCCTCCCACACGCCGGGGCCGCCCATCAGCGTGTGCCGAAGGAGTGACGAGTGGATGCGACGGAGGTCGCCGCCCGCGCGACCGACCTGTACAAAACATACGGCAGCGGAGAGGCGCAGGTCATCGCCCTGCGCGGGGTGAACGTGGAGCTGCAGCGCAGCCACTTCACCGCCATCATGGGGCCCTCCGGGTCCGGCAAGTCGACGCTCATGCACTGCCTGGCCGGCCTGGACTCGGTGAGCCGCGGCCAGGTCTACATCGGCGACACGCAGGTCACCGGCCTCGGCGACGCCGGCCTGACCAAACTGCGCCGGGACAAGGTCGGCTTCGTCTTCCAGCAGTTCAACCTGCTGCCCACCCTCACCGCGGCGGAGAACATCCTGCTGCCGCTCTCCATCGCCGGTCGCAAGCCGGACCGGCAGTGGTACGACACGGTCATCGACACCGTCAACCTGCGTGACCGCCTCGACCACCGCCCCGCCCAGCTCTCCGGCGGGCAGCAGCAGCGCGTGGCCTGCGCCCGTGCCCTGGTCGGCCGGCCCGAGGTGGTCTTCGCCGACGAGCCCACCGGCAACCTCGACAGCCGCTCCGGCGCCGAGATCCTTTCCTTCCTGCGCGCGTCGGTGCGCGACTACGGCCAGACCATCGTCATGGTCACCCACGATCCGAACGCGGCGAGCTACGCCGACCGGGTCATCTTCCTCACCGACGGCCAGATCGTCGACGAGATGCGCGACCCCACCGCCGAAGCGGTGCTCGACCGCCTGAAGAGCCTGGACACTCCCGCCGCTGCCACTCAGAGCGAGCGCTGATGCTGCGCGCCAGCCTTCGCGGGCTGTTCTCCCGCAAACTGCGGCTGACCCTGGCGCTGGTGGCGATCCTGCTGGGCACGGGCTTCCTGTCCGGGGCATTCGTGCTCACCGACTCTCTCGGCGCCCGCTTCGAGAAGCTGTTCACCTCCATCAACCAGAACGTGGCCGTGCAGATCAGCGCGACCGAGGAATCGGCCGAGGACGGCGAGCCGCCGCTGCTGACCCGGGAGCAGCTCGACCGGCTGCGGGTCCCCGGCGCGGCGGCGGTCCAGGGCGACGTGAGCGCGCTCGGCGTGGTCCCGTTCGACGTCCGTGACGGTGACCCGGTCACCACCTCCGGGGCGCCGCAGATCGGCGGCGGGGTCACCGGCAACGACCCGTTCGCGCTGGTCGGCATCGCCGAAGGACGGTGGCCGACGCAGGCCGGTGAGACGGCGATCAGCCGCTTCACCGCCGAGCAGACGCATGCCACGGTCGGCGACCGGCTCAAGATCTACCTGCCACGGGTCAACGAGGCCCGGGAGTTCTCGGTGGTCGGCGTCGTCACGTACAGCGGCGACCGCGACTCGCTGGCCGGCGAGACGCTCGTGCTGTTGCCGGAGGCGCAGGCTCAAGAGATCTTCTACGGCCGGACCGGGGTGTACTCCGGTGCGTTCCTCGCCGCCGAGCCGGGCGTCTCGTCCGAGGAGCTGCGCGACCGGGTGGCCCCGCTGCTGCCCGCCGAGTTCGAGGCCATGACCGGGGAGCAGGCCAACGAGGAGCAGGCGAACGCGGTCAACGAGGGCCTGTCGCAGCTCAGCCGATACTTCTTCGGGCCGTTCGCGATCGTCGCGGTGCTCGTCGGCATCTTCCTGATCTTCAACACCTTCAACATCGTGGTCGCGCAGCGGGCCCGGGAGCTGGCCCTGATGCGCGCGATGGGCGCGAGCTGGGCGCAGGTCGCCGGCTCGGTGCTGGTCGAGGCCGTGCTGGTGGGGCTGGTCGGCGCCACCCTGGGCCTGCTGGCCGGCATCGCGCTGGGGTACGCGGGCAGCGCGCTGCTGACCGGCCTGCTCGGCGTCGACCTGCCGGGCGGCGGCGTGCGCGTCGGCGCGACCCCGATCGTGCTGGCGTACACGGTCGGGGTTCTCGTCACGGTCCTCTCGGCGCTCGTGCCGGCGGTGAAGGCGTCCAGGGTGCCGCCGCTGGCGGCGATGCGTGAGGTGGCCCGGCCGGACAAGCCGCTGCGGACGCTGTCGATCGTGGGCGCGGCGCTGGCCGTGCCGGGCGCCGCGCTGGTGGGTTTCGGCCTGACCGGTGCGGGCGACCTGACGCTGCCCGCGCTGCTGTTCGGTGTCGGGCTGGTCTTTCTCGGTGTGGCGCTGCTGTCGCCGCTGCTCACCCGGCCGCTGGCCGGCCTCATCGGCCGCGCCGTCGGCTGGGGGACAAGCGGCAAGCTGGGCGTGCGCAACGCGCTGCGCAACCCGCGGCGTACGGCGGTCACCGCGGCAGCCCTGATGATCGGGGTCACGCTGGTGAGCGCGGCCAGCGTGGTCGGCGCCTCGTTCAAGACCACCATCGACCAGCAGGTCAACTCGTCCATCGGCGCGGACGTCATCGTGCAGACCAACCAGACGCAGGGCCCGCCCGGCGGTGAGACCGGCTTCTCGGCGGCGGCGATGCAGCAGGTCCGCGAGCTGCCCGACGTGGAGCGCGCGCTGTCGCTGTTCGTCACCATCGACGCCGTGATCGAGGGACAGGCCAACCAGACGCTGGGGCTCGCCGCCGTCGATCAGGACTTCACGGTGGCGGCCGACATGTTCGGGATGAAGCCGGTCGCCGGCGATCTCGGCACGTTCGGCGAGGGCGAGTTCGTGACCGACGAGAACACCGCCGACGGACGCGGCTGGCAGGTCGGCGACCAGGTACCGATCACGCTGAGCAAGGGTGGTGAGCGGCGGTACCGGCTGGCCGGCACCTTCGAGAGCACGCCGATCCTGACCGGCACGCTGTTCCTGCCGCGGTCGGCGGTGGGCGACTTCACCGGGCCGCTGGCCAACCAGGGATACGTCGACCTCGCCGAGGGCGCCGACGCCGCGGCCGTCACCGAGCGGATCGAGCAGATCATGTCGGACTTCCCGCTCGTCACCGTCGGCGACCGGTCCAGCCTCGTGGAGCAGTTCAACTCGTTCGTCGACATCGCCCTGACGATCGTCATCGTGCTGCTCGGCCTGGCGATCCTCATCGCCCTGCTGGGGATCCTGAACACGCTGCTGCTGAGCATCTACGAGCGGACCCGCGAGCTGGGCATGCTGCGGGCGGTCGGGCTCAGCCGGTTCGGTGTGATGCGCATGGTCGGCACCGAGTCGGTCGTGATGGCCGTCTTCGGCTGCCTGCTGGGGATCGTGGTCGGGCTGGGGCTCGGGGTCGCCCTGTCCGCGGCCTTGATCGACATCGACTTCCTCAGCACGATCTCCGTGCCGTGGGTCAGCCTGGCGGTGTTCGTCCTGATCGCGGCACTCGCCGGGGTGGCCGCCGCGCTGTGGCCGGCCTGGCGGGCGTCGCGGCTCAACGTGCTGGAGGCCATCGCCTACGAGTAATCCACACCCGGGCACGCTAGCGTCGGGGTCTTGCAGAGATGTCGGTCTATCTCTTGGAGGCTCAGTGCGCGTACGCAGTCGGACAGCAGCAGCCGCGTTGATCACGGTTGCGACTCTCGCGGTGGGTGGCCCGGCGGCCGCCGCCGCCCCGGCGCCGGCCCCGGCGGGCGTCACCCACGAGGAGAACCCCCGCGTGCCGGAGGGCGCGGTGTGGACGGAGGCCTACTTCCCCTCCGCCGACAACAGCGGCGTCGAACTCCACGCCGACGTCCTCCGGCCGGCGAACCTGCCGTCGCACGCCCGGACGCCGGTGATCCTCGCCGTCGGCCCGTACTTCAGCCACGCCGGCCAGACCGGGCCGGAGGGGTGGCCCCGGACCGGCCCGTCCAGCCGGTTCGCGGACTTCACCAGCGGCACGGACCTCTTCGCCCGCGGCTACACCTACGTCATGGTCGACCTGCGTGGCTTCGGCGGGAGCACCGGCTGCCTCGACTGGGCCGGACCGGGCGAGCAGGCGGACGTGAAGGCCGCGATCCAGTGGGCGGCGACCCAGCCGTGGTCGACGGGCAAGGTGGGCATGTACGGCAAGTCGTACGACGCCGTCACCGGGCTCATCGGCAACAACCTGCGCCAGCGGGCACTGAAAGCCGTCGTGGCCCAGGAGCCGGTGTGGAACATGTACAACTACCTGTTCAGCAACGAGGTGCCCCGGCCCAACGTGACCGGCACTCCGAACGCCTACAACGGCATCGCCACGCTGGCGCCGCTGCCCGACGACACCGAGCGCTACCGGGCCAACGCGGCGTACGAGCAGAGCCACCCCGAGTGCCTGGCCGACAACCTCACCAACAACAACAATCCTGACCTCGACTCGCCCTACTGGCGCGCCCGCAACCTCGCGGCGCAGGCGAGGGGCACGAGCACCCCGCTCTTCGTCACACAGGGCTTCATCGAGAACAACACCAAGCCCGAGGACATGGAGGAATACCTCGACAACCACCACGGCGTCGAGCGGGGCTGGCTCGGGCAGTGGGAGCACGTCCGCGGCAACGAGACGAACGAGCAGGGCCAGCTGCTCATGGGCCGGGCCGGGTTCTTCGACGAGGTCATGCGCTTCTACGACCGTTACCTGAAGGGCGCCAGGCCGTCGGTCCACGACCCGGCTTACGCCATCGAGGACAACACCGGCGAGTGGCGCGCACAGCCCACCTGGCCGGCGCCGTCGTCGTACACCACGGCGACCCTGTCGAACGGAACGTACGTCGACGACGGCATCGCCTCGACGCTGACCGTACCGGCCGGCCAGCAGTGGGACATGGAGCACTTCACCGATCCCGCCCCGCCCGCCGGTCTGCGCCTCGCGCCCGGCGACGCAAGCAGCTACTTCAGCTGGTCCACGCCGGTCACGTCCCGGCTGCGGATCACCGCCACCCCGCGGATCACGATGAACGCGAACGCGCCGGGCAACGTCATGGTGCGGCTGTGGGACGTCGCCCCGGACGGGACCGCGGTGATGTTCGACGAGAACGTCGCGCTGATCGAACGGGCGGGCCGCGTCGCGTTCGACCTGAAATCCACCGACTGGACCTTTGAGGTGGGTCACCAGCTGGGGGTTCAGATCGGGACGATCGGCAGCGGGAGCTGGCGCGACACCCCGAGCGGCAACACCATCGAGGTCACCCGCGCGCGGCTGGGCCTCGCGCTGCAGAACCCGCGGTTCGACGTGCCGACCCAGGGCGATCGCTCACCCTTCCTCGACACCTACCTGAGGCAGTACACCCGCACGCTCACCGACGTCGGCGAGGGGACCTTCCCGCTCGCCCTCCGCAGCCGGCCCTGACGAGCCGGCGACGGGGACTGCCCGGCCCCGCGACCGGCCGGGCGGTCCCGCCAACCACTACTTGTGAGCCTGCGTTCGGTGGTGGCCGTCTGGCGGCGGTACTGACCGTGGTGAGCAGCGCGGGTCGGGCGCCACCCGAGTTCTGGGCGCGGCCCGTACGTCAGGTGACGTAGCGGCGGCTGCGTCACCTGGGCGACGCGCCGGGGCTGTGCATCGGTGACCGTGAATCGTCATCGGAGCAGCCGATCGGCGAAGCGGGGCAGCCATGGACGTGATCATCGTAGGTGCGGGTGTCGGGGGTCTTGCCCTGGCCGCCGGCCTGTCCGCGGACGGGCACGGCGTCCGGGTCCTGGAGCGGGCGCCGAGCCTGCGTACCGACGGGGCCGCGGTCACCGTGTACAGCAACGGCGCGGCCGCGGCGGCCGGCCTCGGCGTGCCGCTCGACGGGCTGGGCCGGGTCATCGAGACACTCGACCTCTGCTCCTCGAACGGGCACCCGTTCGCCCGGGCGGACCTGCGGTTACTGCGCCGGCGTACCGGCTTCGGCGTGGCCACCGTCCCGCGCGCCGACCTGCTCCGGCGGCTCGCCGCCGGATTGCGGCCCGGCGTCGTGACACCCGGCTGCGAGGTGGTCGGCGTGACGGCCGGGCCGGACGGGGTGACGGTCACTGATGCCCGCGGCGACCGGCACACCGCCGACGTGGTGGTGGGCGCCGACGGGTATCGCTCGGCGGTCCGCGGCGCGGTGCTGGGCGATGCCGGCGCGGCCCGCAACGGCTGGGTGAGCTGGCAAGGGCTCACCGCCGTACCGCTGGAGCTCACCGGCGGGTCCCGCGCGATCTGCCTGGTCGGCCCGGCTGGTCTGTGCGGCCTGATGCCGGCCGGCGCCGGACTGCTGCAATGGTGGTTCGATGTGCCGCCGCCCGGACCGGGTACCGCCCCGGTCGGCGAGTGGCTGCGGGACCGGTTCGCCGGGTACGCCGAACCGGTCCGCACACTGCTGACCTCGGTGAGTGCCGCCGACATCGGACGGTATCCGCACGTGGTGCACCGCGTCCCGGCGCGCTGGGGTAGCGGAGCGGTCACCCTGCTCGGCGACGCGGCACACGCCTTCCCGCCGTCGCAGGCGCAGGGCGCCAATCAGGCCCTGGAGGACGCCTGGACGTTGCGGTGTGCCCTGCGTACACCGGGCGATCCGGTGCCGCAGCTGCGCCGGTACGAGCGCGCTCGTACCCGCCGGGTGCGGCCCATCGCCCGGCTCGCGGCTAGCGAGGTGACCAACCGCCCGCCGACCGTGGTGGGCCGGCTCGCCGGCCGCGTGCTGTCGCCCGGCATGGTCGCCCGCCTGCAGCTGGCGATGATCCGCCGGTGCAGCAGCGTGCTGAACGAGGAGTCGGTGTGACGGCACACCGCACCCGGAGAACCCTCCGCAGGAAAGGACGCCACACCATGACACTCTGGATCAGCGGCCTGCTGGCGGCCGTCCTCGCCGCCGCGCCCGTCGCCGCCTCCGGCGCGGACGACGGCCACGCCGTCGTCCGAACTGCCGCCGGCGCGGTGCGCGGTCTCGTCACGGCGGACCATCGCATCTTCCACGGTGTTCCGTACGCCGCCGCGCCGGTCGGTGCGCTGCGGCTGCGGGCGCCGCGGCCGCGTCCACCCTGGTCCGGGGTCCGGCAGGCGGTGAAGCCGGCGCCGATCTGCCCGCAGACGTACGCGTACCCGCCCGGCGCCCCGACGCGGTACGACGGTTCCGAGGACTGCCTGTACCTCAATGTGCACGTGCCGCGTGACGCCGGCCGCCGGTTGCCGGTCATGGTCTTTCTGCACGGGGGCAACTCCGGCGCGGGCAGCCACTACGACCCCCGGCCGGTCACCGGGGCGGGGAACGTGATCGTCGTGACGGTCAACTACCGGCTGGGCGCCCTCGGGTTCCTGCTGCATGACGCCCTGCCCGACCCGTACGCCGGCAACCTCGCCCTCGCCGATCAGCAGGCCGCCCTTCGCTGGGTGCGCACCGAAATCGCGGCCTTCGGCGGCGACGCGGGCAACGTGACCCTGTGGGGCGAGTCGTTCGGCGGCTTCGGGGTGTGCGCCAACCTCGCCTCACCGTCGGCGCGCGGGCTGTTCGACAAGGCCGTCGTGCAGAGCGCCTCCTGCGGCAACCACGTCGTCACCCGCGCGGAGGCCGTCCGGCGTGGCCACCGCGCGGTGGCGGCACTCGGCTGCGACCGGGCGCCCGACGTCGCCGCGTGCCTGCGTGCCCTGCCGGCGGAGCGGATCGCCGCCCTGCCGAACACCGCCACGCACCAGCGCGACATCGCCGCGGCGATGCCCTGGTTCTACACCGCGGGTACGCCGGCGCTGCCCCGGCAGCCGCTGCACGCCGCCCGGACCGGCCTGATCCACGGGGTACCGCTGATTCACGGGGGTACTCGCGACGAGATGCGCGGCGTCCTCGCCCGGCTGCTGAACCTCGAACAGAACACGATGACCGCCGACCGATACCGGAGCATCGTCCACGACCGGTACGGCCGGGACGCTGTCACGGTGCTGAACCGATATCCGGCAGCCCGGTACGCGACGCCGAGTCTCGCGCTGGCGACGTTGCAGACCGATGAGGGCCGCACGATGGGCACCTGCAGCCAATGGCCCTTCAACACCGCCCACCGCGCGCCGGTGTACGCCTACGAGTTCGCTGAGGACTCCGGCGACACCCTGGGCGACCTGCCGCTGGGCGCCTCACACGGGGACGACGTCCGGTACTTCTTCGACTCGTACCTGCCCGGCGTGCCGGCGGAGGACACCGACCCGGGGCTCACCGCCGAGCTGATCGGCCGGTGGACGGCCTTCGCGCACACCGGGCGGCCCGGTCCCGGCTGGGCACCGGACCGGCCGGGCACGGCGTTGTCGCTGTCCAGCGCCGAGGTCCGGCCGGTGAATGTGTACCGGCAGCATCAGTGCCGGTTCTGGCGGCCGCTGCTACCACGGTGATCCGGCGTAGCCCGCGGCGCCGCGTATGCCGTGCCGTCTTCTCGGCTCGGCATTTGTCACTCGGTCGGGGCTCACGACCCTGGTCGAGGTGCGGTCGGGGGCGCCGGTACGGGCGCCCCCGACCAGCGGCCTCAGCTCGCGGTGCAGGTGACCGTGGCGCCGCCGCCGGTTCCGGTGCCCTGGAAACCGAAGGTGGTGCTCTGGCCGGGTGACAGCCGGCCGTTGTAGCCAGCGTTCGTGACAATGTTGGTGCCGGTGGCGACAGCGTTCCAGAGCGAACTGATCGACGCCCCGCCCGGCAGGCCCAGGGCGACCCGCCAGCCGTTCACCGCGGCGGTCCCGGCGGTCACGGTCACCGAGGCGACGAAGCCACCGTTCCACTGGTCCTGCACCGAGTACGCCGCGGAGCAGGCCGACGGCGGCGGGGTCGTCGGTGTGCCGCCGTCGAGGGTCAGGTTCTTCTGCCGGACCTGCCATTGTGTGCCGCACAGGCCGCAGTTCGCGCCGACGAAACTGCCGCCCGCGGTGGTGTCACCCTTGAGCCGCCACTTGAGGTAGAGGACCGCCACTCGGGCGAACTCGCCGCCGTTGACCTGGTCGTAGGTGCCGCCGTGGCCGACGTTCAGGTTGCCCATGAAGGCGGGCAGTCCGGCGGGGAGTTTGTTCCAGTCGTCCATCGCATTCGGGTACGCGATGTCGCCGGGCCCGCCGATGAAGTACGCGATCGGCTTGGTCAGCCTCCGGAGCTGGTAGTCGTCGGCGTCGTTGAGCAGACCGCTGCTGAAGATGGTGGTCGTGGTGACTCGCGGGTCGCCGGAGACGGCGTACGCCTCCAGTCCGCCGCAGGAGAAGCCACCGGCGGCGATCCGGGTTGTGTCGAGCCGGCCGTAGTACTTGCCGCCGACCCGGGAGTTCTCCGCGACGGCCCAGTTGATCGACTGGGTGAGCTGCTGGGCCGTCGTGGAGCCGGAGCCGTTCGGGGCGCCGTTGGCGATCGCCAGGAAGCCGTGCGAGGCGATCTCGCGCAGGAAGTTCTGCTGCGACAGGCCGTTGCCCGAGCAGCCGCCGTTGCCCCAGACGAAGACGGGCATCCGCTCGGCCGGCAGGTTTTGCGGCCGGTAGATGGTGTGGTTGGGCAGGCCGGACGAGGTCTCGTAGTCGGCCGGGTACGGGCCCGACCCGCCGACGGCGGCCTGGGCCGGGGCCGCCCCGAGCGCCAGGAGCGCGGCGGTGACCGAGACGACGGCGGTGACCAGGGAGGTGCGGGCGCGGCGGCCCATCAGCGTTGCCTGGTCAGCAGGGCCGGCCGCCAGGGCAGCTGGTCGTAGGGGACGTTCACGCTGGGGTTCTTGCCCTGGTAGAGCAGCTGCAGGTTGCACGGGTCGACGGTCTTGGTCTGGTCCGGATTGGTGCGGACCAGGTCACCGTGGCTGATGTCGTTGGTCCAGGTGGCGCCGGCGTTGGCCTTGCCCGCGAACGGGTTGCTCTCGGTGGCGGCGTTGGGGGTCCACGTTCCGCCGAGGCTGGTGGCGGTGAACGAGCGGAAGTAGCGTCCCTGGCTACCGATCGCCTCGACCAGCATCAGGTACTGGTTCTGGCCGGCGACCTTGTAGACCTCGACACCCTCGAACAGGTTCTCCCGGGTGTCACTCATGATCTGGGTGTACGAGGAGCCGAAGCTGCCCGGGAAGTTGCCGATCGGCATGCTCTGCCGGTAGATCCTGCCGTTGTCACCGGCGAAGAACAGGTACATGTTCTGGCCGTCACCGATCACCGTCTGATCGATCACGCCGTACGGGGCGTCGGCGATGGAGGCGGTCGACAGGGTCTGCGGCGCGGACCAGCCGTTGGCGTTGGTGGGGTCGCTGGAGGTCTTGTAGCTGAACGAGGTCGGGCCCCACTGGTACGCCAGGATCCAGACGTTCTTCGGCGCGAAGTAGAACAGGGTGGGCGCCACGGTGCCCTGGCTCATCGCGTTCTGCCCGGCGGTTGCCATGTCGGACCAGTTCGTGAACGGGGTGAAGTTCATCGAGCCGTACCCGGAACTGGAGACGTTCGAGGCGTAGACCAGGTGCTTGCCGTTGTGGACGACGTTGGTGAAGTCCTTCAGCGACAGCCACCCCGACCTGGGTTCGGCGAGCGGACCCGTCGACGTCCAGCGGTAGGACGAGGGCAGCGTGCACGTCGGCGGCGGGGGTGAGGACGACGGCGGGGTGGACGGCGGTGTCGAGGGCGTGGTGCCGCCGGTGCAGGCGACGCCGTTGAGGGCGAAGCTCGCCGGTACGGGGTTGCTGCCGTTCCACGTTCCGTTGAAGCCGAACGAGACGGTCCCGTTCGTCATGACGGCGCCGTTGTAGCTCACGTTCTTCGCCGTCACGGCCGGGCCGTTCTGCGTCAGGGTGGTGTTCCACGCCTGCGTGACCGTTTGCCCGGCATCGTACGACCAGGTCAGAGTCCAGCTGGACAGCGGATCACCCAGGTTGGTGATGGTCACGTCGGCGTTGAATCCGCCCTGCCACTGCGACGACACGGTGTATTTCACCGCGCAGCCGGTTGCCGCGGCATCGGCCGGCATGGCCACGACGACCGCCGACGAGGCCAGCAGGGCGGCGCCGGCCGACACCAGGCCGGCCCGGGCTCTTCTCGACATCATGGTTCTCTCCTGAGGGGGATGGCGGGGATGCGTGTGCAGCGGTCAATGCTTTTGCCGTAAACAGTTGTTTTCGGCAGGTTACGGGAGCGCTCCCAAAGCCTCAATGGTGTCAGTGTTGAAGAAAATGGCCTCGAAAAAGTGTTACGCGGGGAACGTCATCGAAGTCGAGGGTTGTCGGTCATTTCGGCGACGGAGACGCAGCCCTGTTGCGCGGCAGGTCATGGGCGCCGTACCCGCTCTTTGGAATCAATTCAGGCGGGCCTTAAATGTTATGCGGGCGGGTGCCGCCTGGTCGGTGGACTGATTCCTTGAAAGGAATGGGAGCGCTCCCGTAGCCTGCGGTCAACGGCTGCTCAATCTACAAGCGATCTTTCCCCGAGGTCAGTCAGCCGTGATCCCCGTCAGGAGAGAAGCATGCGCAAATTCAGAGCCGCCGCTGTCAGTGGCGTTCTGCTGGCCGGCTCGGCGGCTGCTGCCGTGACGCTGCCCGCCTCCGCCGCCGCCGGCTGCTCGGTGAACTACGCGGTCTCGTCGCAGTGGCAGGGCGGCTTCGGCGCCGCCGTCACCGTCACCAACCTCGGCGACGCCGTCAACGGATGGACGCTCACCTGGTCCTACACCGCCGGTCAGCAGGTGACCCAGTTCTGGAACACCGACCTCACGCAGTCCGGCGCCGCTGTGACGGCCCGCAACGTCGGCTACAACGCGGTGATCGCCACCAACGGCAGCGTCTCGTTCGGGTTCAACGGCTCGCAGACCGGCAGCAACCCGGCACCGGCGGCGTTCGCCCTCAACGGCGTCGCCTGCACCGGCGACACCACGCCTTCGACACCGCCGTCCACTCCGCCGTCGTCCTCACCCCCGCCGCCGACGTGCACGCTGCCCTCGTCCTACCGCTGGACGTCGACCGGTCCGCTGGCGCAGCCGAAGTCCGGCTGGGCTTCTCTCAAGGACTTCACCATCGCCCCCTACCAGGGCAAGCAGCTGGTGTACGCCACCACCCACAGCAGCAGCGCCACCGGTGGCTGGGGTTCGATGAACTTCGGTCTCGTCGACAACCTCAACCAGCTCGGCTCGGCCAGCCAGAACACCATGAACCAGAGCACCGTCGCGCCGTCGCTGTTCTACTTCGCGCCGAAGAACATCTGGATCCTCGCCCACCAATGGGGTCCGACGTCGTTCTCGTACCGCACGTCGACCAACCCGGCCAACGCCAACAGCTGGTCGGCCCCGCAGCCCCTGTCGACCGCGAGGATCACCGACTCCACCACTGGCGTGATCGACCAGACGATCATCGGCGACGACCAGAACATGTACCTCTTCTTCGCCGGCGACAACGGCAGGATCTACCGCCAGATCATGCCGATCGGCAACTTCCCGGGCAGCTTCGGCTCCAACTACACGACGATCATGAGCGACACCTCGGAGAACATCTTCGAGGCGCCGCAGGTCTACAAGGTGCAGGGCCGCAACCAGTACCTGATGATCATCGAGGCCAGGACCAGCTCCTGGGAGCGCTACTTCCGCTCCTTCACGGCGACCAGCCTGAGCGGCACCTGGACCCCGAACGCGGCGACCTACAACAACCCGTTCGCGGGCAAGGCCAACAGCGGCGCCACCTGGACCAACGACATCAGCCACGGTGAGCTCCTCCGTACCAGCGCCGACCAGACCATGACCATCGACCCCTGCAACCTGCAGCTGCTCTACCAGGGACGATCCCCCAGCTCCGGTGGCGACTACGGTCTGCTGCCCTACCGTCCCGGCCTGCTCACCCTCCGTCGATAACCCCGGAAAGGTTCCGTTCACCATGCGCATCCCCAGGAACGGCCGCTTCGCCCTGTTCTCCGGAGCCCTCGCCACCGTCCTCGTCGCCGCCGGTGTCGCCGTGACCGGCTCCGCCGAGGCGGCCACCACCCTCGGCGCCTCCGCCGCACAGACCGGCCGCTACTTCGGCGTCGCCACCAGCGCGTTCCGGCTCTCCGACACGAACTACATGACGATCCTCAACCGCGAGTTCAACTCGATCGTCGCCGAGAACGACATGAAGTGGGACGCCACCGAACCGCAGCAAGGCCGCTTCAACTACACCAACGGCGACCGGCTGGTCAGCCACGCCCAGAGCCGGGGCATGACCGTACGCGGCCACACCCTGCTCTGGCACGCCCAGCAGCCCTCCTGGGCGCAAGGACTGTCCGGCAGCGCCCTGCGCAACGCCGCGATCAACCACGTCACCCAGGTCGCCACCCACTTCCGCGGGAAGATTCACTCCTGGGACGTGGTGAACGAGGCGTTCGCCGACGGTGGCAGCGGCGGCCGCCGTGACTCCAACCTGCAGCGCACCGGCAACGACTGGATCGAGGCCGCCTTCCGCGCCGCACGGGCCGCCGACCCGGGCGCCAAGCTCTGTTACAACGACTACAACACCGACGGCATCAACGCGAAGTCCACCGGCATCTACAACATGGTCCGTGACTTCAAGTCCCGCGGTGTGCCGATCGACTGCGTCGGACTGCAGTCCCACCTGGGCACCACGCTGGACTCCACCTACCAGCAGAACATCCAGCGGTTCGCCGACCTCGGCGTCGACGTCCAGATCACCGAACTCGACGTCCAGCAAGGCGGCAACCAGGCCAACATCTACGCCTCGGTCACCCGAGCCTGCATGGCCGTGGCCCGCTGCACCGGCATCACCGTCTGGGGCCTGCGCGACCCTGAGTCCTGGCGTACCGGCGCGAACCCGCTGCTGTTCGACGGCAACGGCAACAAGAAGGCCGCGTACACCGCGGTCCTCAACGCCCTGAACGCGGGCGGCCCGACGACACCCGGCTCACCCTCGCCCTCCGCCTCCTCGCAGCCGCCGCTTCCCGGCGGATGCAGCGCCCGCGTGACGCTCAACTCGTGGAACGGCGGCTACACCGCCACCATCCGGGTGACCGCCGGTTCGGCAGCGCTCAACGGCTGGACCGTCGGCGTCACCATCCCGTCCGGCGGTGCGGTGACCAGCGCCTGGAACGCCACGAACACCGGCACCACCGGCCAGGTGACCTTCCGCAACGTCAGCTACAACGGCCAGGTCCCGGCCGGCGGCTACACCGAGTTCGGCTTCCAGGGCACCGGCACCGGGCCCACCGCCACCCCCTCCTGTACCGCCTGAGGAAATCGAGACCGGCCGCCGCGCTTGCGGCGGCCGGCACCTCGTCGCCACCCAGACTGCACGGTGTCCGCGAGGCCGTCCTCGTCGTCTGACGGATCGCCTGCTCTACCGTCATGCCATTCGACGGACGGGACGTCGAATCGCCGGACCAGCAATAGTCCCGGCAGGAGCCCTGGGCTCGGGACGGAACGGTTCTTCGGGGCCTGGCAAAATCGCGGCATGGGTGGTCCTGAGCTGGTCCTGGTGCTGCGCTACCGCAAGGCGGTGACGTACGGCTTCCACGTGTTGCTCGGCGCGCTCGGCGAGCACGAGACCGCGACCCGGTACGAAGTCCGGTTCGGAGAGACCATCGAGGAGACGGCCCGGCACATCCGCGATGCCGGCGAGACCCGTACCCTCGTGCTCTGGTCGTTCTACTCGCCGGACGCCGTAGCGCTGGCAGAGGAACTCCGGCAGATCCGGGCCCGGGCCGACGGCCCGAACGTCACGCACCTGGCCGGTGGTGTGCACGCGACCGCCGAGCCGGTGCAGACCCTCGACGCGGGCTGGGACATGGCCGCCATCGGCGAGGGGGAGTCGACCCTGCTCAGCCTGGTCGACGCGAAAGGCGACCCGAGCGGGATCGCCGGCTTGGCCTACCGCGACGCCACCGGCAACCTGATCCGGACCGGCAAGGCCGAGCAGCGTGACCTCAACGACTTCCCCGGCTTCGCCCTCAAGTGGGACAGGTTCAACGCCCTGGAGATCACCCGCGGGTGCATCTACGCCTGCCGGTTCTGTCAGACGCCGTTCATGTTCTCCGCGAAGTTCCGGCACCGCAGCCTGGAGAACGTGCGCTGGCACGTCGACCAGATGCGGGCGCGCGGCCTGCGCGACGTCCGGTTCATCACGCCGACCGCGCTCTCCTGGGGCAGCCAGACCGAGGAGCCGAACCTCGCCGCCGTCGAGGAGCTGCTCGCCTCCTGCAAGGAGGGGATCGGGCCGAACGGGCGGGTCTTCTTCGGCTCGTTCCCGAGTGAGATCCGGCCCGAGCACGTCACCCGTGAGGCGCTGCGGCTGGTCAAGAAGTACTGCGCGAACAACAACATCATCGTGGGGGCGCAGTCGGGCTCCGACCGGGTGCTCGACGCCGCGAAGCGGGGGCACGGCGTCGAGGAGGTGAAGCGCGCCGCGCGGCTCGGGGTCGAGGAGGGCTTCCGGATCAACGTGGACATGATCTTCGGGATGCCGGGGGAGGACCGGGCCGACGTGGACGCCTCGCTCGGCCTGGCCAAGGAGCTGGCCGACCTCGGCGCCCGGATCCACGCGCACACGTTCATGCCGCTGCCCGGCACCCCGTGGCGCGACGCCCCGCCGGGCGACGTCGACCCGGAAACCATCCGCGAGGTGGACCGGCTCTCCCGGCGCGGCGCCCTGTACGGTCACTGGCAGAAGCAACGCGACCACGCCGTACGTCTCGCGGCCGCCGCGGAGGCGTATCCGCGACCGGGCCGCAGCCGCACGTTGCTGCCCACCATCGAGACCCGGAAAGGGACCGCGAATGGAGCCTGAGTACCTGCCGCTCGCGCAGGCCATCGGCGAGCTGCGCAACGAGCTGATGGCGGCCGTGGACAACGCCACCACCGAGGACCTGCAGTTCGCGGTGGAGTTCATCGAGCTGGAGATGCAGGTCGTCGCCACCAACACGCTGAAGGGCGAGGCGGGCGGCACCCTGTTCGGCGTGCTCACCCTCAAGGGCGGCGCCGACCACGCCAACGCCGCCACCCACAAGGTGAAGCTGGTCCTGCGGCCGGAGAGCCCGTCCGCGCCGGGCCAGGACGTGCTGGTGGCCGACACCACCCCGGTCCGCCCGCGCTGACCGTGCGGCTGAGCTCGGTCACGGAGGTCTTCGCCGGGCGGTCCGGCTCCGGGTACGTGCTGGCTCCCGACCTGGTGCTGACCGCCGCGCACGTCCTGGTGGACGGTCACGCCATCTCGGTGCGGCCGCTCGGCGCCACCGACTGGGTCGACGCGGACGTGGTGTGGCGTGGTTCCGGTGACGTGGACGCCGTGCTCCTTCGCGCCCGAGCGCCGGCTGATCCGGCCCTCAAGTTCGGCACCGTCGGCCCGCGGGAGCAGATCGCCTGCCGGGCCACCGGCTTCCCGGCGGTCGCGCAATTGCCGGGCCAGGTGCGTGACTCCGACACGTTCTGCGGGCAGACCGTGCCGGGCGCGGCCGTCAAGGACGGCCGGCTGGTGATCGAGTCCGCCGCCGGACCCCGCGACCTCGACCAGGCGGCCTCCCCATGGGCGGGCATCTCCGGCGCGGCGGTCTTCTCGGCGCCCGAGCGCTTCCTGCTCGGGATCGTCGAACGGACCCCGGCCGGCTACCCGAACAACCGCCTGAAAGTGCTGCCGTCGAGCGTTCTCCTCGCCGACCCCGAGTTCCGCCGGCTCACCGGCGAACCCGCGGCGCAGGCGGTCACCCGCTCCGGCTCGGTCCTGCACCCGCCCTACCAGGCGTTGCCCGCCAACCGGCCGGACTCGTGGCTGCTGGAGTCCCGCTACGCGGTGGTCGACTTCGTCGACGAGGGCGGCCAGCTGGACACGCTGACCGAGTGGGCGAACTCCGGCGACGGCTTCAGCATCGGCGTGGTCACCGGCGGCGGCGGGACGGGCAAGAGCCGGCTCGCCGCCGAGTTCGCCGACCGGCTGCGCCGGGCCGGCTGGGACGCCGGCCTGCTCAACACCGACAACCCGGCGAGCTGGGACGAGATCTCCTCCGATCAGCCACTGCTGATCATCGTCGATTACGCCAGCCGGTTCGCCGAGCCGCTGGCCGGCCTCATCGGCCGGTTGGCCGACGACAACCCCACCGATTCCGTACGGCTGCTGCTGCTCGAACGTCGCATGGGCTCCTGGTGGGAGACCGTCGACCGGCAGACGAGCCGCCTCGCCCGCCACCTGCTCGGCCTGGACCTGACGATGCGGGAAGCCGAGCGGGACCGGCATGTCGAGGCGGCCACCAGATCGCTGTCGCGCCGCCTCGGGGTGTCACCGGCGGCCGTCGGTGAGATCCAGGCCGACCGTCCGCTGCTGATCCACGTCGCGGTGCTGCTGGCCCTGCGCGGCGACCCGGGCGGATCCGGCCGGGAAGCCCTCCTGCAGCGCCTGCTCGACCGGGAGGTCATCCGCTGGGAGGCAGCGCTCGGCGTGCACAAACTCGGCCACCTGCACCCGGCCCAGGCCGCCGAGATCATCGCGGTGGCCTCGCTGGTCAGCCCCCACCGCGACGAGGCGAAGGCCCTGCTGGAGGGCGTCGCGCCGCACGACGCCGGGAAGGTGGTCGAGTGGCTGACCGACGTGCTCGGCGCGGAGGACGGCGTGATCCGGCCGGTCGGCCCCGACCTGCTCGTCGAGCATCTGCTCGAAACCCTGCCGGACCTGCGCTCCGTCACGCTGCGGCTGCTGGCCGCGAGCGACACCGTCACCGCCACGCACCGCGGGCGCATCCTGCACCTGCTGACGCTCGCGGCCCGGAACGGGCCGAACTCGCGGGCCGCGCTGACCGCCGCGCTGACCAAGCACCTGCCCGAGCTCCTGGACAGTGACCCCACTTCGCTCAGCGCGGCACTCTTCGCCGCCGACAGCACGAACCTCGCCCTTTCCCGGGCCGCCGGGCAGGTCGCCTCCAGCCTCGCCGACAGTGAACGTCTCGCCGAGGTGCGGGCCGAGATCTACCACCTGGCCACGGTCCGGATCCGCAAGCGGGCCGGCGGCCGGATCAGCGAACTCCCGGACGAGATGATCATCGATGACCGGGCCGCCGCGTTCGCCGATCTCGGCGGGCTGCTCGTCAATCGCGGAATGAGCCTCGGCACGCTGAGCCGATGGGGCCGGGCGCTGGCCGTGACCCTGGAAGCGGTCGAGATCTTTTCGGTGCTCAGCGAGAAGTTCGGCAACTTCGCTGACCGGCGCCGGCTGGCGATCGCCATCAGCCACGCGGGAAAGTTCTTCCGGCACCTGGGCCTGCACTGCGAATCGACCCGGTTCGCGAAGAGGGCGACCAGGATGTGGCGTTCGCTCGCGCAGGAAGATCCGGACCAGCGCGAAGATCTTGGCATTTCACTCACCAACCTGGCGGACACCATCTGTGCGGCGGGCCGCGCGGGCGAGGCGATTCCCTACGGGGTCGAGGGGATCGCGCTGTTCCGCGCCGAGCTGCAGCGGGGGCGCGAGAGTTCCCAGCCGCACCTCGAGCGGGCGCTTTCCGAAATGGCCCATCACCGCACGGAGGTGGGCGATGTCGGCGATGCCTGGGCGGTGATCCACGAGGCCGCGCAGCTCAAAGGACTGGTGATCGGCGAGACGGCCGAGGTCGACGACGTGGAGAAGCTCGACGCGGTCGGATACCTCAACGGCCGGGCGGCGGAGTTGCACCTGCGACAGGGTCATCTCGAGCAGGCGAAAGCGTGCGCTGTCCTCTCCGCCGGAGCCTATGCGCAGTATGCCTACGAGTTTCCTGCGAACCTCTTCTACTTCCGGGGGAGTCTGCAACTCCTCGTCGAAATCCTGGACGCCGCGGGTGATGAGGATGACGCTTCGAGGATCCGAGCCGACATGGCGCACCTGCTCGCTGAGCCCGAACCGGCCGACCTAGACCCGCACCTCACGGAGTTCGCCGGCTTCCAGGACGTCATCGACGCGGTCTGAACCCGGCCGCCGGCGATCCTCCCGTCCCGACCACACCGCCGCGTTCACCGCGGCCCAGGCCGCCCCCAGCATCAGCGCCGCCACCGTCTCGCTGGTCCGGCTCCACCCCAGATAGATCCACGACCCGGCACACACCACCGTCCCGATCGCCGCCACGGTCCACACCGCGACCTGCCACCGCCACGGCAACCCTCGCGCCACCAGCCAGGCCAGCAGTCCCGCAGCCGCCGCCACCTGCGCGGTCTGCCCCGCCGACATGGTCGCCAGCGCCATCGCCGCCGCGTCCAGCGGCACCGGCCCGTCGAACTCCGCCGGCGCCGGGAACACCAGCGTCTCCGCCGCCCGCCACCCCGGCGGCACCGCCATCGCCAGCACCGCCGCCAGGATCACCGCCGGCAGCACCGGCCCCAGCGCCTCCACCAGCCGGCCCTGGTTCTCCCGCGACCCGAACCCGATCCGGTGCGCCCACCACCGCGCCAGCGACACCAGGACCGCCACCGCGATCAGCACCTCCGGCACCAGCGTCGTCGCCGACTGCAGCGCGAACAGATAGCCGTCCGAGGTCCACTGCGACCGCGCCCAGTCGGCCACCGTCTCGTCGGTGGCGGCCAGCCCGCTGAACCGCACCACCGGCGGGATCGCCGCCACCAGCAGCACCGCCAGGGTGGTGAGCAGTCCGAGGCTGAGCCCGGCCGCGGCCGCCGGATGCCACATCCGCGGCGGCCAGCCTTCCGCGATGACGCGCAGCGGCGGGATGCCGCGCAGGGAGCGGGCGAATCCCCGTACCGGATCGGGGTGTCGACCGAACCAGCGACCGGCCAGGATGAGACCGAGAAGGAGCAGGGTGAGCGCGGCGAGCGCGCCGGCGGCGCGCCCGGCGCGCGCCGCGAGAAGGTCATAGGACGCGCCGGCCGCGTAGCTCGCACCCACCATCCACCAGGCCCACAGGATCGCCGCCGGCGTGTGCCAGGCCGCAAAACGGCGATGGGGTACGCGTGAGCGCGCCGCCAGTCGTGGCATCAGGGTGCGCGCCCCCACCACCCACTGACCGAGAAAGATCGCCCGGCCACCGTGCTTGGCGAAGAGCCGCTCGGCCCGGTCCCAGCCGCGCCCGCGCGGTGCGGTGACCACCCGGCGGGTGCCGAACCGGTAGGCGAGGTTGCCGCCGAGCAGCGCCGCCCCGGTCGCCACCGCCAGGGCCGGCGCCAGCGGCACGATCCCGGCGTTGGCCAGCAGTCCCATCGCCACCAGCGCGGTCGCGGCCGGCAGCACCAGCCCGGCCACCAGCGCCACCTCGGCGGTGACCAGGGCGCCGACGACGAGGTACACCAGCGCCGGCGGTAATCCGCTCAGAAGATCGCTCAGCCAGCCCACATCGATCAACCTAGGGGCTTGGGCGCGGGCGGCGGATCGGTGATGCTCCTTAGGGATCCACCGATATCCCGGAGGCGCGATGCACCCCATCTTGCAGCGGATCGACGAGCTCGCCGCCCACCTGGCCGCCCGCGACGACACCGTGGCCGTGCTCGGCCTGGGGTCGGCCGGCGCCCAGCGGGCCCGCCTGGACGAGCACTCCGACCTGGACTTCTTCCTGATCGTGGCGGACGGCGCGAAATGGCGTTACGTGGACCGGCTGGACTGGCTGGAGGCGCCGTGCCCGGTCGTCTACAGCTTCGCCCACGACCGGTCCGGCCGCAGAGCGCTCTATGCCGACGGTGTCTACGCCGAGTACCTGGTGCTCACCGCCGCCGAGCTGGCCCGTGTGCCGTTCTCCGGCGCCCGGGTGGTGTGGCGGCGCGAGGGCGCCCCGACGGGGTTGACGCAGAGCGAGGCGCCGCTGCCGCGCCCGGCCTACGACACCGTCGAGTTCCACCTGAACGAGGCGCTGACCAGCATTTTTGTCGGCCTGCACCGGGAGTTGCGCGGCGAGCACCTGGCCGCGGCGCGGTTCATCCAGTCCCGCGCGGTGGACGAGGTGATCGCACTGATGCGGCTCAGCGGCGGTGAGGCGCCGTACCGGGATCTGTTCGAACCGGCCCGGCGGGTGGAGCGGGCGTACCCGCCGGATGTGCTGCCGCTGGCCGCGATGGTGCCCGGTTACGCCGCGAACCTGGCGGCCGCGCGCACCACCTTCGAGTGGTTGTGCCGGCGGTATCCGGTGGATCCGGCGATCGGGGGCGCGATCCGCGATCTGCTCGGCCGTTCGGACGATTCTCGCTGACCATCGGAGCGAGGAACGTCTATGCCATGGTGCAGACAGTTCCGAAGTGGAGGGCCGTGCTCCTGGATTTCCTGGAGCGGGCCGGCTGGTCGGCGGGGCAGGTGTTCGTGGCGACCCTGCTGGCCGGCGGGATGGGTGCGGTCGGGCAGTTGCCCTGGAAACAGGCGCTCACCCTGGCGGTCAGCGCCTTCGTCGCCTCGCTGCTGCTCACCCTGGTGCAATACCTGGGGAAGTTCACCAACCTGGCGTTCTGGCCCGACCTGCTGGTGCGCCTGGCCAAGACGTTCCTCGGCGCGCTCACCGGGTCGATGGTCGCCGGCGTCTTCGACGTCACCACCTTCGATTGGGGTGCCGCGTTCAACGTGGCGTTCCTGGCCACCCTGGCCTCGCTCGGCAAGGGGCTGCTGGCCCGGGAGCCGGCCGCGCCGAACGGGCAGGTCCCGCCCGGCGCCAGCCCGTCGACGCTGCCCACCGGCACCTACCGGGAGGCGGTCGACCACGCCCCGCCGCCGCCCACCATCGAGGCGACGAACCCGCCGGACGGGACGGCGGCGATCCCACCGCAGGGCACGCCGGCGGTGCCCCGGCCGCGGGCGCCTCAGCCGCAGGAGCCGGCTCAGTAGCCGATCGGCAGGCCGGCGTAGTTCTCGGCGAGGCCGGTGGCGCCGGCCCGGCTGGTGGCGACCCAGCGCAGTTGCGAGAGCTGCAACTCCGCGTCGAACGGGTCGCCGGAGGTGTGCAGCATCGTCGTCATCCACCAGGAGAAGTGCGTGCACCGCCAGACCCGGCGCTGCGCGTCGTCGGAGTACCGCTCGGCGAGTGCCGGGTTCTTCTCCCTGAGCTGGGCGATCAGGGCCTTGCTGAGCAGCGCCACGTCGGCGATGGCCAGGTTGAGGCCTTTCGCGCCGGTCGGCGGGACGATGTGCGCCGCGTCGCCGGCCAGGAACAGGTTGCCGTGCCGCATCGGGGTCTGCACGTAACTGCGCATCGGCAGCACGCTCTTGTCGGTGATCGGGCCGGGGGTGAGCTTCCAGCCGTTCTGCCCGTGCCCGAGCCGGGTGGCCAGCTCCTCCCAGATCCGGTCGTCGGACCACGACTCGGGGTCGGTGCCGTTGGGCACCTGCAGGTAGAGCCGGCTCACCGTGGCCGAGCGCATCGAGTGCAGGGCGAACCCGTTCGGGTGCCAGGCGTAGATCAGCTCGTCGGTGGAGGGCGCGACGTCGGCGAGGATGCCGAACCACGAGTAGGGGTAGACGCGTTCGAACGTCTTCGCCGCAGGGACCGCGTGGCGGCTGGGCCCGAACGAGCCGTCACATCCGGCGATCACATCGCAGTCGAGACGCTGCGTGGAACCAGACTTGTCAGTGAATGTCACATAGGGGCGATCCGATTCCACCTCGTGGAGCGCTACGTCGGAGACCTCGTAGTGGATCTCCTGGTCGTCGGCGGCCCGGGCGGCGATCAGGTCCTTCTGCACCTCGGTCTGCCCGTAGACCCAGACGCTGCGGCCGGCCAGGTCGACGAAGTCGAGGTGGTGCCGCTCGCCCGGCCACTGCAGGTAGATGCCGCGGTGGTGGTCGCCCTCGGTACGGATGCGAGCGCCCAGCCCGACTGCCTCCAGCAGTTCGACGCTGGAGTGCTCGAGGATGCCGGCCCGGATCCGGGCCGCCACGTACGCCTCGGAGCGGGTCTCGAGGACCACCGACTCGACGCCGCCCTGGGCGAGGAGGTGGGAAAGAAGCAGGCCGGCGGGGCCGGCGCCGATGATGGCGACCTGGGTACGCATGCCCTCAGCCTGCCGCATCAGGGGGCGCACCGGGCAAGACCCGGTTTCCGCTGGACGGAAGATCAAGGCGGCGCTGCTGTCGACTTCCGGCAACACCCGTGCGGTTGCTGTCGGCCCGGCTGTTCGACGATCGGTGGGACCGTCGGGTGATCACCACGTTCGCACGCCGGGTCGTCGAGCGGCTGCCGGACGGCGCGACGATCGTCCCCCGGCACGTCGAAGTGGTCGTGCGTGGACTGCTCGGCGAGACGGAGCTGTTCGGCGACGCGGACCACGGTGAGGAGCCGGAAATCTTCCTGGACGTCCTCTTCGCCATGGTGGACGAGCTCGGCCTGGACGACGCGGCGGTCCACGCGCTTCTCGCCGACGCCGAGGAGCAGGCCGCCCGCGCGGAGGGCCTGTGCCTGGGACCGGACATGGACGGCGACACGGTGCCCGACGGCGGGCGGTGGCGCCGCACCCGCCGGCGCTACCTGACCGACGACGACTTCGTCGCGCGCCGGCCGGCCACGCTCCGCCGGCCACGACTGTTCATCCCCGGCGACGGCCCCCAGCCGTACTCGAAAGCCGGCCGCTACCTGCGCGGGCTGACGCTGCGCCGGCCCGAGCTCGGTCCACCGGTCGAGGACGTTCCGAACCACGACCTGCTTCTGGTCACGCGAACCGCGCTGGTCGCGGCGGCCCCGCGGTACTTCAACCCGGATCCGGACATCGCCGAGATCGCCGCGCTGGCGCGGGAGACCCGCAAGACGTACGGCTCCGAACTCGACCTCATGAAGGGCGAGTACCTCGCACGCACCGCGCTGAACGAGACCGTCCCGCTCGACGGCATCACCAGCCGGGACGTCTATCTTTGCTGCACGCTCCTGGTGTGCGCGATCGCTGACTGGTGGAGCCACAACGACGCGGCTGTCTGTGCCGTCATCGTGGACGCGGAGGAGTACGTCGCGCGGCGCAACAGGCTCGCGCGGTGACCGGCCGGCCGCTTATTTCCACTGGATGAAAGGGTCGCCGGTCAGGGTCCGCCCGATGCCCTGCGCCGCCACCTGCAGGGCCGACACCAGCCTCGGCAGCTGGCGGCGCAGGTCCGGCACCACGATGCCGAGCGCGGCCACCACCGTGTTCCCGTTGCGGACCGGCACCGCCACCGAGCAGGCGCCCAGGCTCATCTCCTCGCCGGTGGTCGCGTAGCCCTCGGCGCGCACCCGGCGCAACTGCTCCAGCAGCCGCGCCGGCTGGGTCACGGTGTAGGCCGTGATCCGGGTGAGCCGTTGCAGGGCCTCCGCACGCACCTCGTCCGGGGCGTACGCGAGCAGCACCTTGCCCACCCCGGTGGCGTGCATCGGCAGCCGCGACCCGACCCGGCTGACCACCGGCACCGACACATGCCCGGCCAGCCGCTCGATGTAGAGCACCTCCAGACCGTCCCGGACGGCGAGGTGCACGGTGGAGAGCGTCGCGCCGTACAAATCGTGCAAAAATGGCGAGGCGGCCTGGCGCAGGCCGCTCTGCACCGGGGCCAGCAGCCCGAGCTGCCAGAGCCGGCGCCCGATCACGTAGTCGCCGCTCGGCTCGCGGGCCAGCGCGCCCCACTGGTGCAGCTCGCCGACCAGGCGATGTGCGGTCGCCAGGGGGAGTCCGGAGCGGCGGGCGAGGTCGGTGAGCGAGAGGCTGCGATGTTCTCCGTCGAAGGCGCCCAGGAGGGCGAGCGCGCGGGAGGTGACACTGGCGCCCATCGCCGCTCCTTCCGCTCAGTGGAAGAAGAATATCGCCGGAGTTCGCCTGACCGCCTAGCGTCCGGAGCGTGAACATGGAGTCGTCACAAGCTGACATCAACCGGGAGATCGAGGCGGCAGCTCGGCAGCCGGGCGGCCCCCAGCCGAGGATCGACTATCCCTCCTACCGCAGCAGCGTCCTGCGGCACCCGAAACAGCCCCTCCATCTGATCGACCCGGAGTCGGTCGAGCTGTGGGCGCCCGCGTTCGGCCACCGCGACGTCGCCGACGACGAGGCCGACCTGACCATCCAGCACGCCGGCACCCCGCTCGGCGAGCGGATCGTGGTCACCGGCCGGGTCCTCGACGGTGACGGCCGGCCGGTCGCCAACCAGCTCGTCGAGGTGTGGCAGGCCAACGCCGCGGGCCGGTACCGGCACCAGCGCGACCAGCACCCGGCGCCGCACGACCCGAATTTCACCGGCGTCGGGCGGATGCTGACCGGGCCGGACGGCACCTACCGGTTCCAGACGATCAAGCCGGGGCCGTACCCGTGGCGCAACCACCTCAACGCCTGGCGCCCGGCGCACATCCACTTCTCGGTCTTCGGCAGCGACTTCACCCAGCGCCTGGTCACCCAGATGTACTTCCCGGGCGACCCGCTCTTCCCGCTCGACCCGATCTTCCAGTCGATCACCGACCCGAAAGCCCGGGAACTGCTGATCGCCCAGTACGACCACGACGTGACCACTCCCGAGTGGAGCACCGGATACCGTTGGGACATCGTGCTCACCGGCACCCACCGCACTCCCCTCGAGTCGGATGTTGAGGACAACGCATGAGCGCGGCTCCCGGCCAGACCGTCGGCCCCTTCTTCCACCTCGGTCTCGAGTACGACCGGATGAACGAGCTGGTCCCGCCCTCGCACCCGCGCGCGGTCCGGTTGCACGGCCACGTCTACGACGGCAACGGCGCCCCGGTGCCGGACGCGGTCCTGGAGATCTGGCAGGCCGACCCGCAGGGCCACATCGTGCGCGAACCCGGCTCCCTGCGCCGCGACGGCTGGACCTTCACCGGCTGGGGCCGCGCCGCCACCGACCCCGACGGGCACTACCAGTTCGCCACCCTGGAGCCGGGCGCGACCGAACCGGGCAGCGCCCCGTTCTTCGCCGTCACGGTCTTCGCCCGCGGGCTGCTCGACCGGCTGTTCACCCGCGCCTACCTGCCCGACGACCCGGACGTGCTGGCGAACGACACGCTGCTGGAGTCGGTCGCGCCGGAGCGGCGCTCGACGCTGATCGCCACCCGCGAGCCGGGCGGTCTGGTCTTCGACGTGCGCCTGCAGGGCGAGGGCGAGACGGTCTTCCTCACCTACCCCCGCCTGCGCGACGCATGGGCATGACCGCACCCTTCGACCTGCTGTGGCCCGGGGACGACCGCGCCGGTGACGTGTTCACCGACGCGGCCGTCCTCGCCGCCATGGTCCGGGTGGAGGCCGCCTGGCTGGACGCGCTCGTCCGGCACGGCGTCGCCGGGCCCGACGCGCGCGACGACCTCAGCGGGCTGATCGGCGCCGGCGACGGCCCGGCCGTGGCGGCCGGCGCGGAGTCCGGCGCCAACCCGCTGATCCCGCTGCTCACGCTGCTGCGCCAGCGGCTCGAAGCCCGCAACCCGGCCGCGGCGCGATGGCTGCACAAGGGCCTGACCAGCCAGGACGTCGTCGACACCGGGCTGGTCCTGTGCCTGCGCGACGCCGTCGCCCGGATCCGCGACGACCTGGCCGCCCAGACCGGGACACTGGCGCGGCTCGCCGACGAGCACCGGCACACCGCGATGGCCGGGCGCACGCTGACCCAGCACGCCGTACCGATCACCTTCGGTCTGAAGGCCGCGACCTGGCTGACCGGTGTGCTCGACGCCCGCGGCCGCCTGGCGGCCGTGGACCTGCCCGTCCAGATCGGCGGCGCGGCCGGCAGCCTGGCCGCGCCGGTCGCGCTGGGCGGCTCCCCGGCCGTGGCCGGCGACCTGATCGCGGCGACCGCCGCCGCCCTCGGCCTGCCGGTCCGCGACCCGTGGCACACCGCGCGGGCGCCGCTCACCGGCATCGCCGACGCGCTGGTCACCTGCACCGACGCGTGGGGGCGGATCGCCAACGACGTGCTCGTCGCGGCCCGCCCGGAGATCCACGAGCTGTCCGAGGGCGCGGTGTCCGGGCGCGGCGGCTCGTCCGCGATGCCGAACAAGCAGAACCCGGTCCTGTCCGTCCTGATCCGCCGGGCCGCGCTGGCCGCGCCGCCGCTGGCCGCGACCGTGCACGCCGGTGCGGCAGCCGCGGTCGACGAGCGGCCCGACGGCGGCTGGCACGTGGAGTGGGCCACCCTGCGTACCCTCGCCCGGCGCACCGTGGTCGCCGGATCCCAGACCGCCGAACTGCTGGCCGGGCTGCGGGTGGAGACTGCCTGGATGACCGCGAACCTGGCCGCCGCCCGTCCCGGCATCGACGCCGAACAGCGCTCGGTCGCCCCGGACTCGGCCCCCGGCGAGCCCTACCTCGGCGCCACCGACCAGATCATCGACGCGGCGCTCGCCCGCGCGAAGGAGACCCCGTCGTGCTGACCGCGACCATCTTCGCCGACGCACCCGACCGGCCGCTGCTGCTGCTCGGCTCCTCGGTCGGGACCAGCGTCGACTCGCTCTGGGCGCGCTGCGCCGAGCGGCTCTACGGCCGCTACCACGTGGTCGGCTTCGACCTGCCCGGCCACGGCCGCAGCGCCCCCGCGCCGGGGCCGTTCAGCATCGCCGACCTGGCCCGCGAGGTGGTCGCGCTCGCCGACCGGATCCGGCCGGGCACGTCGTTCCTCTACGCCGGGGACTCGATCGGCGGCGCGATCGGCCTGCACCTGCTGCTCGACTTCCCGGAGCGGGTCACCGCCGCCGCCCTGCTCTGCACCGGCGCCAAGATCGGTGAGAGCGCGATGTGGCACGACCGGGCCGCGCTGGTGCGGGCCGAGGGCACCGCGGTGGTGGTGGCCGGCTCGATCGACCGGTGGTTCGCCCCGGGCTTCCCGGAACGCTCACCCGAGATCACCGAACCCTTGCTGGGTGCGCTGCGCGCGACCGACGATCACAGCTATGCGTACGCCTGTGAAGCGCTCGCCGCCTTCGACGTCCGCGACCGGCTCGCCGAGATCGCCGCACCGGTGCTGGCGGTCGCCGGCGCCGCGGACAAGCCGACCCCGCCGGAGGGCCTGGCCGCGATCGCCGACGGCGTGCTCCACGGCCGCCTGGTCGTCCTCGACGGCGTCGCGCACCTGGCCCCGGCCGAGTCCCCGGAGGTCGTCGCCTTCCTGCTCGACCAGCACTTCGACGAGCAGCGGGCGGCCGGCATCAGGGTGCGCCGCGAGGTGCTCGGGCCCGCCCACGTGGACCGGGCCACCGCCGGCACCACCGCCTTCACCCGCGACTTCCAGGACCTGATCACCCGGTACGCGTGGGGCGACATCTGGACCCGGCCCGGGCTCGACCGCCGCAGCCGCTCGCTGATCACCCTGACCGCGCTGGTCGCGCTCGGGCACCACGAGGAGCTGGCGATGCACGTCCGCGCGGCGCGTACCAACGGGCTGACCGTCGACGAGATCAAGGAGACACTGCTGCAGACCGCGATCTACTGCGGCGTACCGGCCGCCAACACCGCCTTCCGCATTGCCCAGCGTGTCCTCGAGGAGCCCCAGTGACCGACTCGTTCGTCTACGCCGCCGTCCGCACCCCGTTCGGCCGTTACTCCGGAGCGCTGGCCGAGGTGCGCCCCGACGACCTGGCCGCCACCGCGGTGACCGGGCTGCTCGCCAAGGCCCCGCAGCTGGACCCGGCCCGCATCGACGACGTGCACTGGGGCAACGCCAACGGCGCCGGCGAGGACAACCGCAACGTCGGCCGGATGGCCGTGCTGCTGGCCGGCCTGCCCACCTCGATCCCGGCGAACACCGTCAACCGGCTCTGCGGCTCCAGCCTCGACGCGGCCATCATCGGCTCCCGGGCGATCGCGGCCGGCGACGCGGAGATCGTGCTGGTCGGCGGGGTCGAGTCGATGACCCGGGCGCCGTGGGTGCTGCCGAAACCGTCACGGGCCTTCCCGGCCGGCAACCTGGAGGCGGTCTCCACCACGCTCGGCTGGCGGCTGACCAACCCGAAGATGCCTGTGGAGTGGACCGCCTCGCTGGGCGAGTGCAACGAGCAGCTGGGGGAGAAGCACGGGATCTCCCGGGAACGGCAGGACGCCTTCGCGGTCCGCTCCCACCTGCTCGCCGCCAAGGCCTGGGACGAGGGCTTCTACCAGGACCTGACCGTGCCGGTCGGCGACCTGGACCGGGACGAGGGCATCCGGGCCGACAGCAGCGTCGAGAAACTGGCCCGGCTGAAGCCGTCGTTCCGCAAGGACGGCACGATCACCGCCGGCAACGCCTCCCCGCTCAACGACGGCGCCGCCGCGGTGCTGATCGGCTCGGCCGCCGCGGCCTTCCACATCGGGTTCGACCCGATGGCGCGGATCGCCGGGCGGGCCGCGCACGCCGTCGACCCGCAGGAGTTCGGGTTCGCCCCGGTCGAGGCGGCCGAGAAAGCGCTGCGCCGGGCCGGCATCAGCTGGTCCGACGTGGGCGCCGTCGAGCTGAACGAGGCGTTCGCCGTGCAGTCGCTCGCCTGCGTCGACGCGTGGGGCATCGACCCGGAGATCGTGAACACCCGGGGCGGCGCCATCGCCATCGGCCACCCGCTCGGCGCGTCCGGCGCCCGCATCCTCGGCACCCTCGCCCACGTGCTGCGCGAACGCAACCAGCGCTGGGGTGTCGCCGCCATCTGCATCGGCGTCGGCCAGGCCCTCGCCGTCGTCCTGGAGAACTGCACCCGGTGAGAACCATGATCACGGACGCGCTGGAGGCGGTGTCGGCGGTCCGGGACGGCGACACCGTCCTGGTCGGTGGATTCGGCATGGCCGGCATGCCGGTCGAGCTGATCGACGCGCTGATCGAGCACGGCGCCGGCGACCTCACCATCGTCAGCAACAACGCCGGCAACGGCGACACCGGGCTGGCCGCGCTGCTCGCGGCCGGCCGCGTACGGAAAATGATCTGTTCCTTCCCGCGCCAGACCGACTCCTGGGTCTTCGACGGTCTCTACCGGGCCGGCAAGATCGAGCTGGAGGTCGTGCCGCAGGGCAACCTGGCCGAGCGGATGCGGGCCGCCGGCGCCGGCATCGGCGCCTTCTTCTGCCCGACCGGTGTCGGCACCATGCTCGCCGAGGGCAAGGAGACCCGGGTGATCGACGGCCGGGAGTACGTCCTGGAGTACCCGATCCACGGCGACGTCGCGCTGATCCGGGCGCACGTCGCCGACCGGCTCGGCAACCTGGTCTACCGCAAGACCGCCCGCAACTTCGGCCCGGTGATGGCCGCCGCCGCCCGGGTCACCGTCGCCCAGGTCTCGCGGATCGTCGAGATCGGGGAGCTGGACCCGGAGCACGTGATCACCCCGTCGATCTACGTGAACCGCCTGGTGGAGGTGCCCCGATGAGCCTGGACAAGGAAGAACTGGCCCGGCTGATCGCCGGCGACATCCCGTCCGGCGCCTACGTGAACCTCGGCATCGGGCAGCCCACCACGATCGCCCGGTTCCTGGACCCGGACAGCGGCGTGGTCCTGCACACCGAGAACGGCATGCTCGGCATGGGCGAGGTGGTCCCGGCGGAGCAGGCCGACTGGGACCTCACCAACGCCGGCAAGCAGCCGGTCACCGAGCTGCCCGGCGCGGCCTACTTCCACCACGCCGACTCGTTCGCCATGATGCGCGGCGGCCATCTGGACGTCTGCGTGATGGGCGCCTTCCAGGTGTCGGCCGGCGGTGACCTGGCCAACTGGCACACCGGCGCCCCCGACGCGATCCCGGCCGTCGGCGGTGCGATGGATCTCGCGGTGGGCGCCAGACAGGTGTGGGTGATGATGACGCTGTTCACCAAGACCGGCGAGCCGAAGCTGGTGCCGCAGTGCGGCTACCCGCTGACCGGCAAGGCGTGCGTCACTCGCGTTTACACCGAGCTCGCCACGTTCCAACTGACCGATTCCGGGGTACAGGTGTCCCGGACCTACGGGATCTCCTTCGACGAGCTGGCGTCGCGCCTGGACGTGCCGCTGTCGAAGGTCTGAGACCACGGAGGCCGGCGGCTCAACGACGCGCCGCCGGCCTTCGTTCAGCCTCTTCCCGGTGGGCGCCGGGCTTCAGCCGCCTTCCGGTGGGCGCCGGGTTTCAGTCGCCTTCCGGTGGGTGCCGCGTTTCAGCCGCCTTCCGGTGGGCGCCGCGTTTCAGCCGCCTTCCGGTAGGCGCCGCGTTTCAGCCGCCTTCCGGTAGGCGCCGGGTGAGGTGCCGACCTCCCGCTTGAACGCCGCCGCGAACGCCACCTCCGACGCGTATCCCACCTGCCCCGCGACCGCCGCCACCGTGGCCCGCTCGTCGCGCAGCAGCGTGCGGGCCCGCTGCATCCGGACGGCCAGCAGGTAGCGCATGGCCGGCTCGCCCACGCGCCCGGTGAACCGCGCCGCGAACGCGGCCCGTGACAGCCCGGCGACGCGGGCGAGCGCGGCCAGCGTCCACGGCCGGGCGGGATCCGCGTGCAGCGCTTCCAGGGCGGCAGCGACGTACGGGTCCGCGAGCCCCGCCAGCCACCCGGCCGGCTGGGCGTCGCCGTGGTGGCGCAGGGCCCGGATCAGCAGCGCGTCCGAGAGCCGGGCCATCACCAGGTCACTGCCCGGCCCGCCGTCGAGCGCCTCGGTCTCCAGCGCCTCGACGAGCGGCCCGAGCCAGGGCTGCGGCGCGGGCAGCCGCAGGACCCGGGGGAGCCCGCGCAGCGCGGGATGGTCCGGCTCGCCCATCACGAAGGCCCCGCACATCACCACCGTGTCCGGCACCGGTCCGCCGGCGCGCAGGCGGATCCCTGGCGTACGCATGGCCAGCTCGAATCCCGGCACCACCGGTCCGGACCGGCCCGACTGGAGCAGATGCGCGTCGCCGCGCGGGAAGATCACCAGATCGCCGGCGCCGAGCCGCCCGGTCTCGCCGGCCAGCTCGTACTCACAGCAGCCGTGCGTGACCAGGTGCACGCCGCGCAGGCCGGGCCGGTCGAAGCCGACCCGGAACGGCGTGCCGAGTTCGAGCCACCGGTATCCGGCGCTCTCGAAACGGGCCTCACGCAGGACAGCGCTCAGCAGGTCCATGAGACGGACGCTGTGGTTCGGCGGACGGTCACGGATGGAGTGTCCCCGCCACGCTGCCTAGCGTCGAGCGCATGACGGACACCATGACCGGCCTGACCCGCATCGCCCAGGTCAAATTGCCGGTGACCGACCTGGCCCGCAGCGTCACCTGGTACCGCGACCTGCTCGGCCTGCGGCTGTGGGCGGAGTTTCTGGAGGACGGGGTGGTCCGCGGCGCGGCGCTGATCGATCCTCTCGGACGCTTCAACATCGCGCTGCGCGACCGTGCGGTGTGCGCGAGCACGCCGGACCTGACCGGTTTCGACGTGGTCGCCTTTCTGCCGGACAGCCGCTCGGTGCTCACCGGCCTGGTGGAGCGTTGTGCCCGGCTCGGCATCGATCACGCCGGGATCGAGGAGACACCGGCCGGTCCGCGCCTGGACATTCCCGACCCGGACGGCACGGTGTTGCGCTTCTACCACTTCACCGACTCGACCGACGGTTTCATCGGCCTGGAGTCGCGCGGCGGGCGGCCCGTGGGGATCTATCGGGAGTCCCGCCTGGGATGACGGGGAACGAGGTGGGGCTGCCTCGTTCCCCGTCGGGAGTCACAGCACGTGCGTGGACGGAGCCGAACCACGCGGTCTAGCTTTGCCTCCGTTTCTGCTGGGGATGAGTTGGGGGACTGGGAGCGCTCCCATTAACAACAATGTATCCGATGTGAACGCCGGGCGCGAGGGTCAGACCGTGGCCGTACAACTGACGGTCGGCGTGGCCGAGGCTCCCGAGCCGAGGAAGCCGAAGCTCGTGCTGGCCCCCGCCGCCACCGCGCCGTTGTAGCCGACGTTCGTCGCCTGGACCGTGCTGCCGCTGGTCGTCAGCGTCGCGTTCCAGGCCTGCTGGATCGGCGGCGTGCCCGGGAAGGTGAGCAGCACCGACCAGCTCTTGATGGCCGCGCTGCCGGCGGTCACCTTCACCTCACCCTGGAACCCGCCCTGCCAGGTGGAGGTCACCGCGAAGGTGGCCGCGCAGGCGCCGGTCACCGGCGTCGACGGCGAGGTCGACGGCGACACCGAGGGGGAGGCCGACGTGGACGGCGACGGCGAGGACGGCGACGGCTGGCTGCCGCCGAAGTTCACGTCCGAGCAGAAGTAGTACGACTGGTCCGAGTGGCTCGCCTGCCAGATCGTGTAGACCAGCGCCCGCCCGGACCGCCCGGAGACGCTCACCGGGATGTCCTGCTGCACACCGTTGGACAGCTGGTGGGTCCACTGCGCCGCCGGCGTGTTCGGAACCGTCTTCACCAGATCCAGGTCGGACCACTTCAGCGCCGTGGTGACCGGGTTGTAGCCGGGCTTCGACACGTACACCCGGATGTAGTCGGCGCCGTGCCGCGCGCCGTCGAAGAGTTGCACCGTGAACGAGTTGCCGACCGAGGTGGCCTTCCAGTTGCCGGCCACGTCCATGGCGTTGTAGCGGCCGCTCTCGGTCTGGCCGCCGCTGCACAGCTGACCGTCCGGGATGGCGCCCTGGTGGTTGCCGGCGACGCCCTCGCGGTAAAGACCGTTCCAGTTCCACATGGCGTTCGGGTTGGCCTGCCAGGCCTGCCAGCACATCGGATCCTCGGTCGCCATCGTCGGGTCCTGGAACTTCGAACCCCACCGCTCGAAGCAACCGTAGTTGCGCGAGGCGGGACCGACCACGTTGCCGTGCGCGCTGGCCGGCGCGCTGGGTGCGAAGAGCACGGCAGCAGCCGCGGCCAAGGCCGCGACGATGCTGGAGATCAAAAACCTGCGTCGTACGGGTGAGGACATGTGGGCTCAGCACTCCGTGAGCTCGGGACCGTCGCGTGGAACGCGGCGGCCTGCATAGGTGGACTGCGCGAAAGCTGCCCAAGCTTGCGCGCGCCGCGTGGCTCCGGCGGCAGTGCTGTGGCCCCAGCCTCGCCGAACAATCGACCGAAGTCAATCATCGATCAACTGTCAGGCGTGCCCGACCGTCCAGTTCTCCCCGAACTCGGTCCCGCTGCAGGAATCCGCTCCGTACCCGGGCCGCACACACACCCGGAACGTCACCGTGCGCCCCTCCCCGAAGTCATGATCGAACCGAACCGTCCGGCCGGTCGTGTCCGAACCCCAGTGGGTGCCATCCCGCAGGGTGCCGTCCAGCCGCACGTAGCGGTACTCGACATACGGCCGCCCGTCCCCGGCCTTCTTGGTAACCGCGAAGGCGTCACCGGTCGACTCGAAATACCCCTCCGCAAGAACCCGGCTGTCCGCGTCGTAGACCCGCGCGAGGGCGTCCTGCCCCCGCACTCCCATCCCCGCGCCGCTCCCCGCCGCCGTCGCGGTGCCGGGGTTTCTGTCCGCTGCCGGGTTGATGAGGGCGTCGTGCCCGCGTATCCCCATCCTCGCGCCGCTTCCCGCCGTGGAGATGCCATAGGCGTGCTGCCCGCGCGCCGTCGTCGTGGTGCTGGGGTTGATGTCCGCCGCCGGGATGATGGGGGCGTCGTGCCCGCGCGCCGCTGATGCGAAGCTCGGGGCCAGGCCCACCGCCGCCAGGACGGTGATCGGAACGGCGACTCGTCGCAGGATGGTCATGCTGCCTCCCGGTTCCGCCGGAACGGCGCGGCTCGGCGCCGCGTCGCCCAAACCGGGGTGGTCTTCCTGGGATACCCGCCGGTGATCACCGGAAACCGCGCCGGCCGTTTATTCGGATGCCGGGCCGGGGCGACGTCCCTACGGTGAAGGGATGTCTGCTCAAGCCGCCCGTGCCGCCGAGATCCTCATGCAGTTGTCCAACCCGACCCGGCTGCGTGCCTTCGCCGAGCTGGTCAAGGAGGGCAACAACGGCGCCAGTCTCTTCGAGCTGTCGATCCACCTCGACCTGCCGAAGCCGGAGGTCGCCGAGGTTTGTGGCCGGCTGGTCGGCGCTGGTCTGGCCACCGGCACCGGCAACGGGGTCTTCCGGGCCCGCACCGACGTGCTACGCGAGGCCGCCCAGGCGCTCGGGCGCGTCCAGCCGATTGCCGCGCTACTCGGTGAATATCCGCAGCTGAAGTCCTATTTCTCGCACGGTCGCCTGACCAGCCTGCCGCCCACCATGAGCGAGCGTTACCAGCAGATCGGCGAGCTGTTCGCCCGGTTCCTGGCCGTCGAGGGCGTCCTCACCGAGGAGGAGGTGAACCAGCGAATCGCCGTCGTGGCCGACGACGTGGCCGCCGTCCGCCGCATGCTGGTCGAGACCGGCTGGCTGGAGCGCGACCGCGCCGGCACGTCCTACGGCTCGGGCCGCGCGCTCCCGCAGTCACCCGCCCTGAATCCCGCCTGACCGGCGGCCGAAGCCGCATCCACCGCGCTCAACCCCGCACCGAGCGCACCCGCGCGCTCATCCTGCACCAACAGGATGAGCGCGCGGCCGTAACCCCAACTCCCCACCCTCCGCCGCCAGCCCCTCGTGTGCCCAGCGCGCCGCAATTCCCGCGCTGCCGCCGCTGGGAAACCGTCCGCTCGTGAGCGCAGACCGATTCGCGCCGATCTTGGTCAGCTGACTCTCAGCGCTGTCCGAGCCCGTGCACACCAGCGCTGGCGACCAGCCGGTTCCTCCGGCTGCGCCCGAGAGCTGCCTCGGCCGACCCGAACCGACACTGCCCGCCAGCCCGCCAGCCCGCCAGCCCGCCAGCCCGCCAGCCCGGCTGCGCCTGGGTGTTGCCTCGGCCGACCCAGCCTGCCAGCCCGGCTGCCTGCCAGCCCGGCTGCCCGCCAGCCGGGCTGCCGGGCTGCCCGGCTGCCCGGCTGAGAGTCGCTTTGGCTGGCCTGGGGCGTCGCTGGCGGTCAGCCGGTTTGTCGAGCTGCGGCTGGGTGTTGTCTTGGCCGGCTCGGGGCGACGTTGGCGGTCAGCCGGTTTGTCGGGCTGCGGCTGGGTGTTGCTTTGGCCGGCTTGGGGCGACGCTGAGGGGCAGCCGAGCGGATTTCACCGCAGGGCGGACAGCCCCACCGGACGGTGGTGTGTGACATTCGTGCGCTTGGCGCGCCGCCGATTTCACACGCTGCTGGGTGGCGCGAGCTTTGTGGGGACTTGGGGTGCGGAGCGCGGCCCAAGTTTGCGCGCTTGCGGGTATGGGCCGCACGTTCATGCGGGAGCGAGTCAGCTGTGGGTGACGTTCAGGGGAGGGGCGTCACGGGGGACGATTGCCAGCATCGCCACCGCCAGGATCGCGGCGACGATGCCGAGCATGCCCAGCGCCGGCCGCAGCCCGCCGACCGCCCCGGCCACGCCGGTGATCAGCACCGGCGACAGGAACTCGCCGACGAACAGCGTGCCCGTCCACAGGCCGGTACCCCGGCCGCGCTCGGAGAACGACAGGCCGTTGGTCGCCCAGGTCACCAGCGTCGGCAGCAGCAGCCCGGTGCCCGCCCCGGTCAGCACCGCCCCCACCGTGATCACCGCGACCGACCCGCTCGCCCAGATCACCAGGAACCCGGCGGCGGACAGCCCGAACGCGACCGGCAGCAGCGTCCGCGGCGTCTGCCCGGACAGCTTCGCGAACGAACCCGCGGCCGCCGCCGTCGCCAGCGACATCAGGGCGCTGAGCGCGCCGATCGTCGCGGTCGCGGTCACCCCGGCCTCGTCGAGCACGAACGACAGTTCCACGATCAGCGCGTAGAAGACCACCCCGCCGGCCAGCGTGACCAGGCACGGTGTGCGCAGCTGCCGCCACGGGATCGGCGCCAGCTTGCCGGTCCGGGCAGCACGTTCCGGCTGCCAGATCAACACCGCCATCGGTACGGCGAGAAGCGCCGCCACCAGGTAGAGCCAGAACGGGGTGCGCCACCCGGACGAGCCGAGCGCCCCGCCGAGTCCGAGGAAGACGGTCGCCGAGACCGAGGCGAGCAGCGTCTGCAGTCCGAGGTAGCGGCTGCGCTGCGGCCCCGACCAGTAGTCGGCGATCAGCGTCGTGCAGCAGGTCATGATCGCCGCTTCGCAGAGTCCGACGAGGACCCGGCTGCCGATGATGGCGTGCAGCGACTCCAGGTAGAGCGGCGCGGTCCCGAAGATCGTGTAGCCGATCATCGAGGCGATCAGCACCCGTTTGCGGTCGATCGCGTCGGCGATGAGCCCGGCGAACGGCGCGGTCAATCCGATGATCAGGGCCGGGACGGTCAGCACGATCGGCACCAGCACGTCCGCGCCGGCGACGGCGGCGAAGTGGTCGGTCATTTGCGGCAGTACCGGCGCGATGAGCACCGCGCCGAGCACCGAGAGGCAGCTGCCGGCGAGCAGGAGCACCAGCTGGGCCAGTCCGGCCTGGCGTGGCGGTGCGGAGGTGGCGACAGGCATGAGGGAGCCTTCCGAGCGACAGGGTGGGGCCCGCGTGGTCCAGGTCACACGCGGTGGCCCTGACTATGTGCGGCGACCCGCTGTTCGCGGAAGACGGTTCCGCTGATGCCGGCTATCAGTTCGGCTGATGGCGCAGTTCGGCGGCGGCCGCGGCGAGGATCTCGCGCAGCCACACGTGGGCGGGGTCGTTGCGGTGCACCGGGTTCCACCAGAACGCCTCGGCCACCGGCACCACGTCGAACGGGCAGGGCAGCACCCGTACGCCGGTGACCGGTGCCAGGTGCCGGGCGAGACGTTCCTGCATGAGCGCCACCCGCCGGGTTCCGGCCACCAGGAACGGCATCTGCAGGAACCCGTCGACCACCACGTCGACCCGGGCCTCGACGCCGAGCATCCGCAGCTGCCCGGAGGCCGAGGCGAACGCCGTCGGGCCGTTGAACAGCGCCACCCACGGCAGTTCGCTGAGCTGCTCCAGGCTGAGCGTGTCGCCGATGTCGGGGTGGTCGCCGTCCACGATGCACACCCACCGGTCCTCGTAGAGATCCAGGTAGGGCAGGCCGGTGACGAAGCCGTGCGGGATGAACAGGCCGTCGGCCGAGCGCAGGGTTTCCGCGGCGTGGTCCACGGCGTACGGCGTGGTCTGCTGCAGGTGCAGCCGCACGCCCGGCGCGGCCTCGGCGAACCGGCGGGCGACCAGCGGCCCGAGGATGGTGGCCGCGTAGTCGGAGCTGACGATGACGAATTCGCGTTCCAGCCCGGACGGGTCGAACTCGGCGGTCGCGTCGAAGACCCGGCGCACCCCGGCGAGGGCGGGCCCGGTGAGCGCGGTGACCCGGGTGGCGAGCGGGGTGAGCTCGTACCGGTTGCCGACGCGGACCAGCAGCTGGTCGCCGAAGTGCCGCCGCAGCCGGCTGAGGGCGCCGCTGACCGCGGGCTGGCTGACGCCGAGCCGCTCCGCGGTCCGGGTGACGTTGCGTTCCCGGAGCAGGGCGTCGAGCGTCACGAGCAGGTTCAAATCGAGATTCGCCAGCACCCGGTCGACGCTCATAGCCGCCACTATAAGCCGCGGCTATGGCAGGGATCAGCAGGTCGAGCTTCCCTGATGGCGTGAAGGGAGGGGACAGTGGTGCCAGTCACACGAAACAGGAGGGAAACCGCCGTGCCAGCAGTTCGTAACGTACTGGTCGTCGGTGGTGGCGCCGCGGGCGCTGCCGCGGCGATCCTGCTCGCGGAGGGCGGCGTCTCCGTCGACCTCGTCGACGCCAAGCCCGACGTGGCCGCGCTCGGCTCCGGCATCACCCTGCAGGGCAACGCCCTGCGCGTGCTGCGTGAGCTGGGGGTCTGGGACCAGGTCGCCGCCGAGGGGTACGCGTTCGACACGCTCGGCCTGCGCGCCCCCGACCCGGCCGGGACCCTGCTCGCCGAGCTCACCGACATCCGCACCGGCGGTGCGGACCTGCCCGCCACGCTGGGCATGTACCGCCCGGCCCTGGCGAGGATCCTGATCGACCGGGCCACGGCGGCGGGCGCCAAGATCCGCTTCAACACGCGGCCGACCGGGCTCAGCGCCGGCGCCGGCGCCGTCTCCTTCGACGACGGGTCGACCGGACGGTACGACCTGGTGATCGGCGCCGACGGCATCCGGTCGTGGACCCGCCGTACGATCGGCATCGACTGCGAACCGCAGCCGGTCGGCATGGGCATCTGGCGTACCTTCACCCGTCGCCCGCCGAGCGTCACCCGCACCGATCTCTGCTACGGCGGTCCCGCCTACATCGCCGGTTACTGCCCGACCGGCCAGGACAGCATCTACGCCTACCTGGTCGAGCAGGTGCAGGACCGGTCCGGCCTGTCCGCGGAGGAGAAGCTCGCCACCATGCGCGGGCTCGCCGAGGCCTACCACGGGCCGTGGGACGAGATCCGGGAGAGCCTGACCGACCCGGCGACGGTCAACTACACCGCCTTCGAGAGTCACCTGATCGACGGCCCGTGGCACCGCGGCCGCGTGGTGCTGATCGGCGACGCCGCGCACAGCTGCCCGCCCACCCTGGCCCAGGGCGCCGCTCAGGCCCTGGAGGACGCGTCCGTGCTGGCCGAGCTGCTGCTGCGCCACGACACGGTCACCGACGAGCTCTGGCAGGAGTTCACCGCCCGCCGCCTGGACCGTGCGCGGACCGTCGTCGAGGCCTCCCTGCAACTGGCCCGCTGGCTGCTCGCCCACGAGCGTGGTGACGTGCCCGGCCTGATGGGCCGCATCGCGCACCTGGTCGCCGAGCCGGCCTGACCCCCGAGAAGGAACGAACATGAACGACGAACGACTGATCACCCACCTGCGCCACGTCGACCTGGCCGTGCCGGACTACGACAAGCAGCTCGAGTTCTACACGGACATGTGGGGCCTGGACGCCGAGACCACCGACGAGGGCATCGCCTTCCTGGCGGCGGCCGGCTCACCCGAGCAGTACTCGGTGCGGCTGCGCAAGGCCGCCGAGAAGCGCCTCGACCTGATCGCCTTCGGCGCCACGAACGAGGCCGACGTGAACGCGCTCGCCGAACGCCTCGGCCGGGCCGGGATCAAGCTGGTCAGCGAGCCGGGCAAGCTGCAGACTCCCGGCGGCGGCTACGGCTTCCGCTTCTTCGACATCGACGGCCGGACCGTCGAGGTCTCCTGCGACGTGGCGGTGCGGCAGCACCGCAGGCTGGAGGAGGGCGAGTCCGTCCCGGTCAAGCTCTCGCACGTGGTGATCAACTCGCCGAACCCGGAGGCGACCGTCGCCTTCTACAACGCCCACCTGAACTTCGCCCTCTCGGACACCCTGATGCACCCGCGGATGGGCGAGATGATGTGGTTCCTGCGGACCAACCGCTGGCACCACAGCCTGGCGATCGCCCGCGGCCCGCACGTCTCGCTGCATCACGCGTCGTTCGAGATGCGCGGCATCGACGAGTACATGCGCGGCACCGGCCGGCTGCTGCGCGGCGGCGTGGAGAAGGTGTGGGGCCCGGGCCGGCACATGGCCGGCAACAACACCTTCAGCTACTTCCTCGACCCGCACGGCAACACCATCGAGTACACCACCGAGCTGGAGGAACTCGACGAGGACACCTGGCACCCGCACCTCTACGACTTCTCCGACCCGACGGTCAGCGACCAGTGGGGCACCGCGAACCCGATGAACGAGTTCGTCGCGAAGCAGTCGTTCAACGACGTCGACCGCGGCGTCTTCGTCGCCCCGCCGGTCTGATGCGGCTCGCCACCTTCCGGCACGACGGCCGGACCCGGACCGGCATCGTCGACGGTGACCTGGTGCGGCCGTTCACCGGCGACCCGGACATGCTCGAGATCATCGGAACCGGCCCGGACGGACGGGACACCGCGCCGGCCGTACCCCTGGCGAGCGTGCGCCTGCTGGCGCCGCTGCGGCCCCGCTCGATCCGTGACTTCGTCGCGTTCGAGGAGCACGTCGAAGGCGTGCGCCGCAGCATCGACGGCGCGAGCGGGGTGCCCGAGGCGTGGTACGCCGCGCCGACCTTCTACTTCACCAACCCGCACACCGTGCTCGGCCCGGACGACGAGGTGCCGTTCCCGGCGGCGTCGGTGGCCCGCGACTTCGAGCTGGAGGTCGCCGCGATCATCGGCCCCGACCAGCGGATCTTCGGCTACACGATCTTCAACGACTGGTCGGCACGGGACCTGCAGAGCCGGGAGATGAAGGTCAGCCTGGGCCCGGCCAAGGGCAAGGACTTCGCCGGCACGCTGGGCCCGTGGATCGTCACCGCCGACGAGCTGGAGAGTCGTAGGAAGGCGGGCTTCCTCGACCTGTGGTGCACGGCGACCGTCAACGGCGCCGAGGTGGGCCGGGACCTGCTCAGCAACATGGGCTGGACCTTCGAGACCATGCTCGCCTACGCCGCCCGGGACAGCCGGGTGGTCGCCGGTGACGTGCTCGGCTCGGGCACGGTCGGCAACGGCGGCTGCCTGGCCGAGCTGTGGGGCCGCAACGGCAAGCAGGATCCGCCCCCGCTGCGCGACGGCGACGTGGTGACGCTGACCGTCGAGGGCATCGGCAGCCTGACGAACACCGTCATCTCCGGACAACCAGCGGGCGAGCTGGAGAAAGTGCGGCGCCGTGACCCGGCTGCCGCGCGAAACGAAAGGCAGCACTGAATGTTCGAGTACTTCCCCGGCAACTACGTCTGGAACCTGGGCGTCGTCGCCACCCTGAACAGCGGCGGCCTGATCGACGAGGTGGACCGCGCCTGCCGTCCGATCCGCGAGCTGGCCGCGCAGGGCTCGGACGTCGGCACCAAGGAGTTCATGGCGTCCTGGGCCCAGGTCGCCGAGGACCTGGCGGCGCAGGCGGCCGCCGACGAGGCCGCCGGGCACCTGCGCACCGCCGGCCAGAAATACCAGCGGGCCACCAACTACCTGGCCCAGGCCGAGCGGATGCAGAGCGCCAAGTCGCCCGACCGCAGGGCCTTCTACCAGCGGCTGCTCGACCTGCAGCAGAAGGCGTTCGACCTGATCGACCCGGACACCACCCGGGTGGCGATCCCGTTCGAGGGGGCGCTGCTGCCGGCGTACTTCAAGAAGGCTCCCGTCGCCGGGCCGGCGCCGACGATCATCCTGTGGAACGGGCTGGACTCCACCAAGGAGCACATGTACGCCTCGGGCTTCGCCCACGAGATGGCGGCCCGCGGGATCAACACCCTGATGGTCGACTGCCCGGGCAGCGGTGAGGCGCTGCGGTTCCTCGGTCTGACCAGCCGGGTGGAGACCGAGGACTGGGCCAAAGCGTGCGTCGACTACCTGCTGACCCGGGACGACGTGCAGGCGGAGAAGATCGGCCTGATCGGGTGGTCGCTCGGCGGCTACTACGCGCCGCGGGCCGCCGCCTTCGAGAAGCGGCTCGCGCTCTGCGTGGCCTGGGGCGCCAACCACGACTGGGGTGCGGTGCAGAAGCGCCGGCTCGAACGGGAAGGGGAGAACCCGGTCCCGCACTACTGGGACCACGTGCTGTGGGTGTGGGGTGAGACCGACCTGGACACGTTCATCAAGAAGGCCGAGGCGGTCAACCTCGACGGGGTGGTCGAGCAGATCACCGTGCCGTTCCTGATCTGCCACGGTGAGAACGACCGGCAGATCCCGCTCGCCTACGCGCACCGCTCCTACGAGCAGGCGGTCAACTCGCCCAAGCGTGAGCTGCGGATCTTCACGGCCGCCGAGGGCGGGGCCGAGCACATCGGGCTGGACCACTTCGCGCACGTGCAGACGTACATCGCCGACTGGGTCGCCGGGGAGTTCGCATGATCGACCGGACGGACCCCGAGGGCGCCATCGCGGCGGCGGCCAAGCGCTGCTCCAACTGGGGGCGGTGGGGTGCGGACGACGTACGCGGAACCATGAACTTCCTGACCCCGCAGAAGCGCACGCAGGGCGCATCGCTGGTGCGCCGCGGGGTGTCGTTCTCGCTGTCGCAGTCGTTCGACGCGAACGGCCCGCAGAAAGGCTGGCGCCGGCGCACCAACCCGGTGCACACCATGCTCGACACCGGCACCGACGCGGCCGCCGGGGTGCAGGGCTTCCCGCACGGCATCGGCGGCGCCGACGACGTCATCGCCATGCCGCTGCAGTGCTCGACGCAGTGGGACGGGCTCGGGCACATCTTCGACCACGGCTACGCCTGGAACGGCCGCCTCGCCGCCGAGGTGGTGACCAGCCTGGGCGACTCGCGCACCGGCATCGAGACGGTCGCCGACGTGATCGCCGGGCGCGGCGTGCTGCTGGACGTCGGGCGCACGCTGGGCACCGACGGCGAGCTTCCGGATGGCTTCGCCATCACGGAGGAGCACCTCACGGCCACCATCGACGCGCACGGTGTGCGGGTGGGCCGGGGAGACATCGTTCTCGTCCGTACGGGTCAGCTCGCCCGCGTCCGCCGGGACGGCTGGGGTGACTACGCGGGCGGCCCGGCCCCGGGGCTGTCGTTCACCACTGCCGACTGGCTGCACCGCACCGAGATCGCCGCGATCGCCACCGACACGTGGGGTTTCGAGGTGCGCCCGAACGAGTTCGACGACGCCTTCCAGCCGCTGCACCAGGTGGCGATCCCGCACATCGGCCTGTTCCTCGGCGAGATGTGGGACATGGAGGCGCTCGCCGCGGACTGCGCCGCCGACGGCGTCCACGAGTTCTGGCTGACCGCGGCCCCGCTGCCGATCACCGGGGCGGTCGGCTCCCCGGTCAACCCGATCGCCGTCAAATAGCCTGACCGGATGGCGTTGACCTGGCTGCCCGAGCCGACCGTGGCGGCGCTGCGGGCCGCGCTGCGCACGGTGGCGCCGGACTTGGCCGACGGCACCGTCGTGCCCCGCGGCCTGGAGCCGGACGACGACCCGCAGTGGTGCGCGGCCAGCGCCGTGGTCGACGGCCGGTTCGTGGTGAAGTTCGCCTGGGCCCGGCCGCCGGCGCTGCGGATCTGCCACGAGGCGCGGCTGCTGGCGACGCTGCGGACGGCCGCGCCGTGGATGCCGCTGCCCGTCGTGGTGGCGGCGTCCCGCACCCCGGCGATGCTGGTCACCCGCCGCGCGGACGCGGCGCCGTTCTTCGGCGTGCGGCACCGGATCGCGGCCGCCGACCGGCAGGCCGTCGCGCGTGATCTCGCCGCGGTTCTCGCCGGCCTGCACGACCCGCGGCTGCTGGCAACGGTGTCCGAAGCGCTGGGCCCGCTGCCCCAACCGGCGGCGCACACCTCGACGGACACTCTGCGGGCCCGGTTCGGGGCGCTGATCAGACCCGGCCAGCGGGACGTGGTGTCGTCGTGGTGCGACTGGGCCGACCGGGCACTCGCGGCGCCGGGCCGGACCGTTCTGGTGCACGGCGACTTCCACGGCGACAACCACCTCTGGGAAGGGGAGTCACCGCGGCTGCGCCTGGTCGTCGACTGGGAGACGGCGGGTGCCGGTGAGCCCGAGTTCGACCTGCGCTGTCTGCCCGGGGACTGCGGTGTCGAGCTGTTCACCGCGACGGTGGCGCACTACGAGCGGATCTCCGGCGCCTCGGTGGACGTGGACCGGGTCATGGCCTGGCACCTGCGCACCGTGCTGGATGACGCGCTGTGGCGGGCCGAGGCCGGGGTCGCGTTGCCGGACCGGCGGACGCCGGCGCAGTGGGTGGACGACCTGGACGCGCGGTTCACTGCGCTCGGCACCTTCGGTGGGGCGGGGTCCCCACGGCGGTGACCACCTGCCGTTTCCCGGCGGTCGCGCCGGGGCCGGGAGTGGCTGGGTGAGCGCGCTTGGCCACGGGCGCTTCCGCTTCCGTACCGATCAGGGGTTTGCGGGAGTGCCGGCCGCGCGGTTGGCGGCCCGCGTGGCCGGCACTCGGCTCAGCTTGCCGCCCAGCCTGCCGCTCAGCTTGCCGCCGCGACGGCGGCCTGCGGCCGGCGCCGGGTCACCCAGCGCTCGAAGATCAGCGTGGTGAGCGGCGGGATGGATGACGCCAGGCCGAAGAGCGTGCGCCACAGCGACCAGCGCTCGGCGCGCGCGACCCACAGCGTGGCCGCCAGGTAGGCGACGAACAGCGCGCCGTGCAGCCGGCCGAACAGCCACACCCCGGCCTCGGTGGTCTCGGTGACGTGCTTGAGGTACATGCCGACCAGCAGCCCGGTCCACGAGAACGCCTCGAGGATCGCGGTCACCCGGAACACCCGGAACGCCTGCACGTGGATCTCCTTCTCGATCAAGAACTGCGCCGACGGTACGCGACCGAAGTTGAGTGTTTGCTGTGGGGATGAATCCGTCCTTACCGGGTATTCCGCACCGGGCATCCGTCATCGGAGGGGGAGACCGTGCCGAAGATCGTCGAGGACAAGCAGGTGAGCGCCGACAAATCGGACAAGCCCGAGCCGCTTAGCCGGCACGACCTGTACGAGAAGGCGAAGCAGCGGCAGATCCCCGGCCGGTCGAAGATGTCGCGGGATCAACTGGCCGAGGCCCTCGGCGAGAGCTGACACTGGTGCCGTGGAACGGATCGAGCGGATGCGCCCGTGCCGCCGGTGCGGTCACCCCACCCGGGTCGACCGCATGGTGCAGGGCTACGGGCGCAACTGTGCCGCACTGCTGGGCCTGATCGGCACAACGGTCGACACCGGGCACACCGGCCCGGACCTGCTCGATCTGATCGAGGTCGAGCCGGAGGACCACTGCGACGGCTGGGACCGCCCGGCCGACGCCGGGGTGCCTATCTCACGCCGACGCCGCCCAGCATGACGCCGGCGACCGGCTCCGGCAGCCGCGGCTCGTCCGGGCCGGGCCGCCACGCCTGCACGCCGACCAGGCCGGGCTCGACCAGCCGCCACCCCTCGAAGAAGCGGGCCACCTGCTCCGCGTCGCGCGGCACCAGCGGCGTGCCGGTGCGGTTGTAGAGGTCGGCGAGCCGGTCCACCTCCGCCGAGGAGGAACCGCCGGCGCCGTGCGAGATCACCAGCAGGCTGCCGGGTGCGGCGGCCTCCCGGTAGGCGCGCAGGGCGGCGGGCAGCAGCGGGCTGTCCGGCACGAAGTGCAGCACGGCGATCATCAGGACGGCGACCGGCCGGCTCAGGTCCAGCAGGTCACGGACCTCCGGCTCGGCCAGCAGGATCTTCGGCTGCTGCAGGTCGCCGTGCACCACGGCGGTGTGCGGATCGCCGTCGACGAGGTGCCGGGCATAGAGCACGGCGGTCGGATCGATGTCGACGTAGACCACCCGGGTGTCCGGGGCGACCGCCTGCGCCACCTCGTGGACGTTGTGCATGGTCGGGATGCCGGAGCCCAGATCGAGGAACTGGCGGATGCCGTGGTCGATCGCGTACCGCACGGTCCGGCGCAGGAAGGCCCGGTTGGCCTGGGCGACCAGCGGGGTCTGCGGCATCATCTCGACGGCGCGGGCGGCGACCGCCCGGTCGGCGGCGAAGTTGTGCGTGCCGCCGAGGAACGCGTCGTAGATGCGCGCGGCGCTGGGGCGGTTCGGATCGATCGTGGCGGGCGGCTCCGGAGTACTGCTCACCTCGCCAGGTTTTCTCAGATTCGCCATCCGCATACCCGGAATATCCGAATAGACTTACTTTAGAGGGCGGGAGGTAGCGGTGGAGCCACGCGAGATCCCGGGGCTCCTGCTCGACACCGCCCCGGACGCGATCATCGTCAGCCGCTCGGACGGCGCCATCACCCTGGCCAATCGCCGGGCACACGAGATGTTCGGCTATCGCGCCGAAACCCTGGTGGGCACCTCGGTCGACGCCCTGGTCCCGCCGGACGTGCGGGACCGGCACCCGGCGCAGCGCGCCGGATATCTCAGCGGTGAGCACCGGCCGCTGCGCCGCCTGCCGCTGCGCGGCCTGCGCCTCGACGGCACCGTCTTCGCCGTCGAGGTCTCGCTCTCCGCGGTCAGCGCGCCCGACGGTGAGACGTACGTGACCGCGGTGCTCCGTGACGACACCGCGCAACGGGAGGCGGCCCGGACCCGCGCGCTGCTCGCCTCGATCGTCCAGTCGTCGCACGACGCGATCGTCACCACCGACCTGCAGGGCCGGGTGCTCTCCTGGAACCCCGGCGCCGAGATGCTCTACGGGTACCCGGCCGCCGACATGATCGGCAAACCGGTCGACGCGATCATCCCGGCCGACCGGCGCACCGACGAGGAACAGGTCCGCCTGCTGGTCCGCCTCGGCGGCCGGGTCGACCGCTACCGCAGCGTCCGGCAGAACGCCAAGGGCGAGACCATCGCGGTCTCCATGCTGATCTCGCCGCTGCTCGACGAGCGCGGCGCCATCTTCGGCACCACCAGCATCGCCCGCGACATCAGCGAACGGGAACGGGCCGAGGCCCGGGTGCAGGCCTTCCTCGACGCCGCCCCGGACGCGATGCTCGGCGTCGGCGAGACCGGCGAGGTGGTGCTGGTCAACGCCGAGGCCGAGCGCCTGTTCGGCTTCCCCCGCTACGACCTGCTGCACATGCCGCTGGACCAGCTGCTGCCGGACGGCCTGCCCCCGGTCTCGGCCGTGCTGCGCACCGGGGGCGACAGCACCCCGCTGGACACCGAACGCGCCGACGACCCGGCCGACCAGCGCTGGGCCACCCGCCGCGCGCTGCGCCGCGGCGGCCTGGAACTGCCGGTCGACATCGCCTGCAGCTCGCTGCACAGCGAGAGCGGCACGGTCATCGTGGTGGTGGTCCGCGACATCACCGAACGGCTCGCCGCCGAGGAGGAACGGCGCCGGCTGCGCGAGGAGACCGACCGGCAGCGCCTGGAGGCCCGGATGCAGCAGGCGCAACGGCTGGAGAGCCTGGGCCAGCTGGCCGGCGGCATCGCCCACGACTTCAACAACCTGCTGGCGGTCATCCTCAACTACGCGTCGTTCATCGTCGAGGACGCCGCGGGCAGTCCGCCGGCGGTCGACGCCGAGCAGATCGCGCGGGCCGCGCGGCGCGGCAGCGACCTCACCCACCAGCTGCTCGCCTTCGCCCGCCGCGAGGTGATCCGGCCCCGGCCGCTCAACCTGAACACGGTGGTCACCGAGGTGCACCAGATGCTGGAGCGGTCCCTCGGCGAGCACATCGCGCTGACCGTGCGCACCACGGCCGGCCTGCCGTCGGTGATGGCCGACCCCGGCCAGCTGGAACAGGTGCTGGTCAACCTGGCGGTCAACGCCCGCGACGCGATGCCGACCGGCGGCCGGCTCACCATCGACACCGCCCGGGTCCAGGTCGACTCGGAGCACGCCGCCGCCCGCGCCGGGCTCGCCCCGGGCCGTTACGTGCGCCTGCGCGTCTCCGACACCGGCACCGGCATGCCGAAGGAGGTGATCGACAAGGCGTTCGAGCCGTTCTTCACCACCAAGCCCAGCGGTCAGGGCACCGGCCTCGGCCTGGCCACCGTCTACGGCATCGTCACGCAGGCCGGTGGCACCGTGCAGATCTACTCCGAGCCGGGGATCGGCACCACCTTCACGATCTTGCTGCCCGCCACCGAGGCGCAGGCCCAGGAGGCCGCGGCCGAGGAGAACACGGCCGAGCTGACCGGGCACGGCGCCACCGTGCTGGTGGTCGAGGACGAGGACGCGCTGCGCGAGGTGACCTGCCGCATCCTGCGGCGCGGCGGCTACACCGTGCTGGCCGCCGGCGGCGGCGAGGAGGCGCTGCGGCTGGCCGCCGAGAACACCGTCGACGTCCTGCTCACCGACGTGATCATGCCGGGCATGCTGGGCAAGGACCTGGCCGACCGGGTGCTGGGCTCCTGGCCGGGCACCAAGGTGCTGTTCATGTCCGGGTACGCCCAGCCGGTCCTGACCACCCACGGCACCCTCGCGGCCGATGTGCACCTTCTGGAGAAACCGTTCACCAGCGCGGAACTGATGCGGGCCCTGCACGACGAGCTTCAGGCCAAGCCGTGATGGTGTAGACCGGAGGCATGTGGACATCGGTAGTTGTCGTTCTCTCGCTGCTGCCTGCGCCGCCGCCACCCGGGCCGGGCATCGACCAGCAGTACCTGCCGGCCGCCAAGACCGGCTTCCTCACCTCGGCGGACACCCGCAGCAAGGTCTGGGCCACCGTGCAGGGTTCCGGTGGGCTCGGCGAGATCTTCTACCCCGACATCGGTGCGCCGAGCGCACGCGCCCTGCAGTTCGTGCTGGCCGGCCCGGACGGGCGGGCGGTCCGCGCCGAGGAGGCGGCCGCGGTCACCACCTCACTGACCAGCGACCGCAGCCTCAGCTACCGGCAGGTCTTCACCGAGCGCTCCGGCCGGTGGAAGCTGTCCGCCTCCTACACCACCGACCCGCGCGCCGCCGGTGTGCTGGTCGACCTGCGCCTCACCACCCGCGGTGACCGCCCGTACCGGCTCTACGCGATCTACGACCCCGCGCTCGGCAACACCCGCGGCGGTGACTCCGGCCGCACCGGCGGCGCCGCCCTGCTCGCCTCCGACGGGCCGGTGAGCAGCGCGTTCACCGCGAGACCCGCCTTCGCCGCGACCTCCAGCGGCTACGCCGGCGTCTCCGACGGCTGGACCGACCTGCTCGCCGACGGCCGGATGGACTGGCGCTACCGCAGCGCCGGGCCGGGCAGCCTGGTGCAGACCGGCGAGGTCAGGCTGGCCCGGCACCGGGCGACACTCGCGCTCGGCTTCGGGCCCTCGGCCGGGCAGGCCCTCGGCGTCGCCCGGTCCGCGCTGGACCGCGGCTTCGGCCGGGTCGCCCGGGACTACGCCGCCGGCTGGGCCCGCTACCTGGCGTCCGTCGACCGGGCGCCGGCCGTCGCCGACCGCGGCCTCTACCGGGTCTCCGCGATGGTCCTGGCGGCCAGCGAGGACAAGACGCACCGCGGCGCGTACGTGGCCGCCCCCGCCGCCCCGTGGGCGTTCGGCCGCGACGACCCGTCCGGGCCGTACCACCTGATCTGGGCGCGTGACCTCTACCAGATCGCGACCGGGCTGCTCGCCGCCGGTGACCGGGCCGGCGCCGAACGGGCGCTGGACTACCTGTTCACCGTGCAGCAGAAGCCGGACGGCTCGTTCCCGCAGAATTCCCGGCTCGACGGCACCCCGGTGTGGGCCGGCCTGCAGCTCGACGAGGTCGCGTTGCCGCTGGTGCTGGCGTACCAGCTGGGGCGCACCGACGCGGCGACCTGGAGCGGGGTGAGGAAGGCCGCCGACTTCCTGATCGGCTACGAGGGCGCGCCGTTCAGCCCGCAGGACCGCTGGGAGAACCAGTCCGGTTACTCGCCGGCCACCATCGCGGCGCAGATCGCCGGGCTGGTCTGCGCGGCCGCGATCGCCCGCGCCAACGGCGACACCGCCGCCTCGGCCCGCTACCTGGCGACCGCCGACGACTGGCGGGCGAACGTCAAGGGCTGGACGGTGACCAGCACCGGGCCGTACTCGGCGAAGCCGTACTTCCTGCGGCTCACCAAGGACGGGCAGCCGGACCGCGGCACCACGTACGACATCGGCGACAGCGGTCCCACCGGCGTCGACCAGCGGCGCGTCGTCGACCCGGGCTTCCTGGAGCTGGTCCGGCTCGGCGTGCTGCCGGCCGCCGACCCGGCGATCCGCAACTCCCTCGACGTGGTCGACGACCAGCTCGGCGTGCCCACCCGGCGGGGCCTGTTCTGGTACCGCGCCTCGTTCGACGGCTTCGGCGAGAAGGCCGACGGCAGCCAGTGGGACTACGACCTGCCGCCGGGCTCGCGGATCACCCGGGGCCGGGCCTGGCCGCTGCTCAACGGCGAGCGCGGCGAGTACCTGATCGCCGCCGGTGACCTGCGGGCCGCCCGGGCGCAGCTGGCCACCATGGCCCGCGCCGCCGGACCCGGTCTGCTGCTGCCCGAGCAGGTGTGGGACCGGCAGCCGCCGTACCGTGAGCCGGGCACACCGACCACCTCGGCGACCCCGCTGACCTGGACCCACGCCCAGTACCTGCGGCTGGCCCGCGACCTCGAGGCGGGCCGGGTCCTGGAACAGCCGGCCGTGGTGGCCGAGCGTTACCTCACGGGTTCGACACCGCGGACAGGATGATCCCGAAACACCCGCACAGGGCCAGCGCCACCGCGGTGATCAGCAGGATCACCGCGGCGGCCAGGCCGGGGTAACGCTGCGGGGGAGTGCCGAGGGCGCCACCCATGAAGGAGAGCAGGGGCGCCCGGTACTCCAGCTCGACGGTGCCGCCCGGGGTCGCCACCACGGTGGTCTCGGCCGTGCCGATCCGGGCCGGCAACAGGTAGGGCACGTGCACGTGGACGAGATGCGGCCCGAACGCCACCGAGGTGACCACCCGGCCCCACATCGCCGGCACGTCCTGACCGTCCACCTCGAGCACCGGGGTGAACAGGCCGAGCAGGAAGGCGAGCGGCGCGTATTTCATCGTCACCGCGATCGCCGAGTCGCCGTTGCCGCGCGAGTCATCGACCGGCGGGATGCCGGGCAGGACGGGCCGGTGAGGCGGCGCTTGGGTGACCAACGCTGAACCTTTCCCGAGGTCGCCCGGGAAGAATATGCCGGATCCGGCGGCTGGAAAACCCGGTTAAGATTCCACAGTGGATCAGGAGACGGTCTCACCGGCCCGCCGATGGAACTACTGGCTCGGCGGCAAGGACCACTTCCGGGCGGACCGGGAGTCCGGCGAGCGGATCGCCCGGGCATATCCGGCGATCCGGGTGGCCGCCCGGCAGGGCCGGGCGTTCCACGGGCGGGTGATCCGCCACCTCACCCGCGAGGCCGGGATCCGGCAGTTCATCGACATCGGCACCGGCCTGCCCGCGCCGGACAACACGCACGACGTGGCCCAGGCGATCGCGCTGGACAGCCGGGTGGTCTACGTCGACAACGACCCGATGGTGCTGGCGCACGCCCGCGCCCTGATGAACGGCGGCGCCACCACCTATGTGCACGGCGACCTGCGCGACCCGGGCGCGATCCTGGGCTCCGCGGAGCTGCGCGGCACCCTCGATTTGAGCCGGCCGGTCGCCATCCTGCTGATCGCGGTGCTGCACTTCATCGCCGACGACGCCCGGGCCCGCGCGGTGGTCGGCGAGCTGCTCGCCGCCGCCGCGCCCGGCAGCTACCTGGTGGTGACCAACTCGACCAAGGACTTCGTCGCCCCCGAGGTGGCCGCCCGCTACGACGCGCTGCTCGCCGCCGGCCACACCGACGCCTGGCCCCGCGACCGGGCCACCTTCGCGGGCTTCCTCGACGGCCTGGAGCTGCTCGAACCCGGCGTGGTGGCGCTCAGCGAGTGGCGGCCCGAGCACCACGACCGGCCCACCCCGGCCGAGGTCTCCATGTACGGCGCGGTCGGCCTCAAGCCCCGGTGACGTAAACCTTGCGCAGCGGCTCGCTGACGTGCCACACGGTCCGCGTGCCGGCGGCCAGCCGGACCAGGTCACCGGGGCCGACCGGCACCCGGCCGCCGCCCTCGACCTCGATCTCGGCCCGGCCGGAGAGCAGCACGAACGCCTCCTCGGCCTCCACGTCGCGGACCGCGCCGGCGCTCATCTCCCAGACGCCGATCTCGGCGCCGAGCCCGGGCAGCGTGGTGACCGTGACCGCGCCGGTGGTCGGGCTGCCGCCGACCACCGCCTCCGGGGGCGCCGGTTCGTGCGGCACGGCGACATCGGCCAGGTGAAAGACGGTGACAGGCTCCATGATCTTGCACAATAGCTCTCAGGATTCGTTCAGCGGGTGTTGATACTTTTTCGAGCCGTCGGACCGTTGAAGCAGGAGAAACATCGTGGTCTTCAAGAAGTTGCTGGGTGCCCTCGGGGTGGGCGGGCTCAGCGTGGACACTGTGCTGTCCAACCCCAGCACCTACCCGGGTGCCCCGCTCGCCGGCCAGGTCAACCTGGTGGGTGGCACCCAGGACGCCGACATCGAGCACATCACCCTCGGCCTGGTGACGCGCATGGAGGTCGAGGGCGGTGGCGGTGACTACTCGGCCGTCGCGGACTTCCTCCGGGTCCCGGTGACCGGGCCGATGCGGCTCGCCGCCGGCCAGCAGCTCTCCCTGCCGTTCCGGTTCGACATGCCGTGGGAGACGCCGATCACCGCGGCGTACGGGCAGCAGCTGCGCGGCATGGTGATGGGAGTGCGCACCGAGGTGGCGATCGCCCGGGCCATCGACAAGGGCGACCTGGACCCGGTGCACGTGCACCCGCTCCCGATCCACCAGCGGATCATGGACGCGTTCGCCCAGCTCGGCTTCCACTTCAAGTCCGCCGACCTGGAGTACGGGCAGATCTACGGCGTGCACCAGACGCTCCCGTTCTACCAGGAGATCGAGTACTACCCGCCGCAGCAGTACGCGCACGCCGGCATCAACGAGGTCGAGCTGACCTTCGTGACCAACCCGAACACGGTCGAGGTGGTCCTCGAGTTCGACAAGCGCGGCGGCCTGTTCACCCAGGGCCACGACACCTACGGGCGTTACACCGTCTCGCACGCCGACGCCGACACCACCGACTGGCGGCAGGTCGTCGACGGCTGGGTGCGCCAGGCGGTCGACAAGCGCAAGTCGATGCCGGGCTTCGGCGCGCCGGCCGGCTACGGCCACCCGCAGCCGGGCTACGGCCACGGCCACCACGGCCACTACCGCCGGCACGGCGGCTCGGGCATGGGCGGCGCCGCCATGGGCATCGCCGGTGGCCTGGCCGCCGGCTATCTGGCCGGTGAGGCGATCGAGGAGATCGGCGAGGACTTCGGCGGCGACTTCGAGTAACCGAGCGTTCAGCGCAAAGGGCGAGGCAGCGGCTGCCTCGCCCTTTTTGCTGGAACCATATCCCACTCACCCTATGGGAAATGTATGTGGGCTGGGTCACAAAGTGGCTGACGCGGGGACCCGGCGGCGTCTACGTTTCAGGGCATGAACCGGAGCAAGCGTCTGACCCGGCGCCGCTTCGTCGACTACCTCCGGGTGTGTACCTGCGCCTGTTGAGTCCGACGGCGGAGCCCTCGCCGCCCTGACCGATCCACCGTCGCCGCGCATCGTCGCCCGGCCGTCGCCTCCGGCCCATCCGGGCGCAGCAACTCCCGCAACCGCCGGGCCCGCCGGCGCGCTGAACCCTGCCTTCTTCCGCCGACGGCTTCGCAAGCCGCTCGGCCGATGACGCCTACCCGAGAAGGAGTCCTCCATGGCCACCCGCAGATCCGCACTCGCTGCCGCAGCAGCCGGCATCCTGACCGCCGCACTGCTCTCCGCATGCGGCGGATCCGACGCCGCGGCCGCCGGCGAGCAGGCGAAGGAGCTGCGCTACCAGGGCTGGGTGGGCACCGTCACGCCCGCCGAGCTGGCCGAGAGTCTCGGCTATCTCGACGACGTCAGACTCAAATGGATCGGCAACACCATCAGCGGCCCGCAGGACATCCAGGCCGCCACCACCGGCGACACCGACTTCGGTGGCGCCTTCAACGGCGCCATCGTCAAGCTCAAGGCCTCCAAGGCGCCGATCACCGCGGTGGTCAGCTACTACGGCTCGGACAAGGGCAACTACAGCGGCTTCTTCGTGCTGAAGGACAGCCCGATCAAGACCGCCAAGGACCTGATCGGCAAGAAGATCGGCGTCAACACGCTCGGCGCGCACGCCGAGGCGATCACCAAGACCTACCTGACCCGCGCCGGGCTCACGCCCGACGAGATCAAGCAGGTCGAGCTGATCGTGGTGCCACCGGTCAACACCGAGCAGTCGCTGCGGGCCGGCCAGATCGACGTCGCCGCGCTCAGTGGCACGCTGCGCGACGTCGCGATCGAGCACGGCGGCATCCGCCCGCTCTACACCGACGTCGACCTGCTGGGCGACTTCAACGGCGGCAGCTACGTGCTGCGTGACGACTTCATCAAGAAGAACCCCGACACCGTACGGAAATTCACCACCGGCGTCGCCAAGGCCGTCGACTGGTCCCGTGCACAGCCGCCGGCCACCGTGCAGGCCAAGTTCAAGGAGATCATCGCCAAGCGCGGCCGCAACGAGGACGACAGCCAGGTCAAGTTCTGGAAGAGCTACGGCGTCGTCAGCCCCGGCGGCCGGATCGCTGACACCGACTTCAGCGTCTGGATCGACTGGCTCAACGGCACCGGCGAGCTGAAGAAGAACGACCTCAAGCCCGCCGACCTCTACAGCAACGAGTACAACGGGGCAGCCTCATGAGCAAGATCCGCTTCGACGGGGTGGGCAAGACCTTCACCGCCCGCGGCCGGACCGTCACCGCCCTGCAGGACATCACCCTCGACGTGCACGACGGCGAGTTCCTGGTCATCGTCGGCCCCAGCGGCTGCGGCAAGTCCACCCTGCTCGACCTGCTCGGCGGCCTCACCTCGATCAGCAGCGGCCGGATCCTCGTCGACGGCGCCGAGGTCACCGGGCCCGGCCTGGACCGCGGCATCGTCTTCCAGCAGTACGCGCTGCTGCCCTGGCGCACCGCCCAGGGCAACGTCGAATTCGGACTGGAGGCCAAGCACGTGCCCCGCCGGGAGCGTGCCGAGAAGGCCCGGGAATACCTCGACCTGGTCGGCCTCGCCGGCTTCCACGACCGCTACCCGCACGAGCTCTCCGGTGGCATGAAGCAGCGGGTGGCGATCGCCCGCAGCCTCGCCTTCGACCCGGACGTGCTGCTGATGGACGAGCCGTTCGCCGCCCTGGACGCGCAGACCCGCGACGGCCTGCAGGACGAGCTGCTGCGGATCTGGGAGAAGACCGGCAAGACCGTCGTCTTCATCACCCACGGCATCGAGGAGGCCGTCTACCTCGGTCAGCGCGTCGCCGTGATGACGTCCCGGCCGGGCCGGATCAAGCAGATCGTCGACGTGCCGATCGACGCCCGTTCGGCCACCGAGGACCTGCGTTCCGACCCTCAGTTCGCCCACTACCGGCACGAGATCTGGAGCCTGCTGCGCGACGAGGTCAGCAAGGCCCGCAGCGAAGAACTGGAGGTCACCCGTGTCTAGCCTGACCACCGCCCGGGCGCTGCCCGCACCCCGCACGCTGCGGGTGCCGGCCCGGCGCGTCGCACGCTTCACCGGCGCCGTCCTCACCCGGATCGCCGCCCTCGGCGCCCTGGCGCTGGCCTGGGAGATCCTGCCCCGCGTCGGCGCCGTCGACGCGGTCTTCCTGCCACCGCTGTCCGAGGTGCTCGTCGCCTGGTGGGACCTGCTGGCCTCCGGTGAGCTGTGGAGCCACACGTCGGCCAGCCTGGGCCGGTCGGCGGCCGGGTTCGGGCTCGCGATCGCGGTCGCGGTGCCGCTCGGCCTGCTGATCGGCTGGTACACCCCGGTCGCGAACCTGCTCAACCCGCTGCTGGAGGTGTTCCGCAACACCGCGGCGCTCGCCATCCTGCCGGTGTTCGTGCTGATCCTCGGCCTCGGCGAGACCTCCAAGGTCGCGATCATCTTCTACGGGTGCACCTGGCCGATCCTGCTGAACACGGTCAGCGGCGTCCGTACCGTCGACCCGCTCTTGATCAAGTCGGCCCGGTCGCTCGGCCTCGGCCCGGTCCGCCTGTTCCAGAAGGTGGTGCTGCCGGCGGCCGTACCCACGATCTTCACCGGCATCCGGCTTGCCGGTGCCGCCTCGATCCTCATCCTGATCGCCGCCGAGATGGTCGGCGCGAAAGCCGGCCTCGGCTACCTCATCAACTACGCCCAGTACAACTTCGCCGTCCCCGACATGTACGCCGGGATCATCACGATCTCCGCGATCGGCCTGCTGGTCAATCAGCTCCTCGTCGTCACCGAACGCCGCTTCTCTACCTGGAGGACCCACTCATGAGTCTCACCGTCAACCGCATCGGCGGCCGGATCGGCGCCGAGATCACCGGCGTCGACCTGACCGGAGAGTTCGACGCCCAGGCGATTCACGACGCCTTCGTGGAACACAAGGTCCTCGTCTTCCGCAGCCAGCATCTCGACGACGAACAGCACCAGCGGTTCGCCTCGATCTTCGGCGAGCTGACCCTCGCCCACCCGACCGTCCCGTCGGTCGACGGCCAGGCCAACGTGCTGGAGGTGGCCGGCGGCGAGGGCGCCCGGGCCAACGCCTGGCACACCGACGTCACCTTCGTCATCGCCCCGCCGAAGGCCACCACGCTGCGCAGCCTGGTCATCCCGCCGTACGGCGGCGACACCCTCTTCTCGAACACCGCCGCCGCCTACGCCGACCTGCCCGAGCACCTGCGGTTCCTGGCCGACCGGCTGTGGGCTGAGCACTCCAACGCCTACGACTACGCCGAGCACCCGCAGTTCCGCTCCAGCGAGGCCGAGGAGTACCAGAAGGTCTTCGAGTCCACCCGCTACCGCACCGCCCACCCGGTCGTCCGCGTCAACCCGGACTCCGGCCGGCCGAACCTGTTCATCGGCAACTTCGTCACCGGCATCCTCGGCCTGTCCCGCACCGAGTCCCGCGACATCCTGCGCCTGCTCCAGCACTACGTGACCCGGCCGGAGAACACCCTGCGCCACAGGTGGCAGGTCGGCGACATCGTCGTCTGGGACAACCGCAGCACCCAGCACTACGCCGCCGACGACTACGGCGACCTGGCCCGCAAGCTGCACCGGGTCACCGTCGCCGGCGACGTGCCGGTCAGCCTGGACGGCACCAAGAGCTGGATCCTCGAAGGCGACGAGGCCACCCACTACACCCCGCGGGTGCAGTGATGCTGCATCTCAACGCGTTCCTGATGAGCGTCGGGCACCATGAGGCGTCCTGGCGGCTCCCGGAGAGCGACCCGCACGCCGACCTCGACGTCGAGCACTTCAAGAACCTCGCCCGGATCGCCGAGCGCGGCAAACTCGACTCGGTCTTCCTGGCCGACGGCCCGGTGCTCTGGGACCAGGTGGGCCGCCGCCCGTCCGGCGTCCTCGAACCGACCGTGCTGCTCACCGCCCTGGCCGGGGCCACGTCGCACATCGGGCTGATCGCGACCGCGTCGACCACCTACAACGAGCCGTACAACCTGGCCCGCCGCTTCGCCTCGCTGGACATCGTCAGCGGCGGCCGGGCCGGCTGGAACATCGTCACCACCGCCGGGCTGGACGCCGCCCGCAACTTCAACCTGGACGCGCTGCCCGCGCACAGCGAGCGCTACGAGCGCGCCGCCGAGTTCGTCGACGTCTCCCTCAAGCTCTGGGACTCCTGGGACGACGAGGCCATCGTCGCCGACAAGGAGCGCGGCGTCTGGGGCGACGACGACAAGATCTACCCACCGGCGCACCGCGGCCGCTACTACTCGGTGGCCGGGGCGCTCAACGTCCCGCGCTCCGCGCAGGGACACCCCGTTCTGGTCCAGGCAGGCTCGTCGGAGAACGGTCGCAACTTCGCAGCCCGGTACGCCGAAGCGGTGTTCACGGCACACCAGAGGCTGTCCGACGCCACCGAGTTCGCCGACGACCTGAGACGACGGGCCGCCGAACACGGCCGCGACCCGGCACACGTCAAGATCCTGCCCGGCATCGTCCCGATCATCGGCGCCACCTCCTCGGAGGCCCGCGCTCGGGAAGCGGAACTGAACAATCTGATCCGCCCCGAGTACGCGATCCGGCAACTCGCCGAACTGCTCGGCGTGGCCGAATCCGGCCTGGACCTCGACGCCGAACTGCCGACCCACCTGCCGGAAGAGGCTGAGATCGAGGGCGCCAAGAGCCGCCGCACGCTGGTGGTCAACCTCGGCCGCCGGGAACGGCTCACCGTCCGCGAACTCATCGCCCGCCTCGGCGGCGGCCGCGGCCACCTCACCTTCACCGGCACGCCGGTGCAGGTCGCCGATCAGATCGAGAACTGGTACGCGGCCGGCGCCGCCGACGGCTTCAACATCATGCCGCCGGTGCTGCCGTCCGGGCTCCAGGCGTTCGTCGACCACGTGGTGCCGATCCTGCAGGAACGCGGACTGTTCCGCACCGAGTACACCGGCCGCACCCTGCGCGACCACTACGGCCTGCCCCGGCCGGCCAACCGCAACACCGCCGCCGCATCCCGGCGGCTGGCCGCCGTGCACGTCTGACCCACTCGCGCCACGCCCGGCGGCTGGCCGCCGTGCACGTCTGACCCACTCGTGCCACGCCCGGCGGCTGGCCGCCGTGCACGTCTGACCCACCCGCGCCACGCCCGGAGGCTGGCC